>JAFDFW010000211.1 GCA_019309605.1 Deltaproteobacteria bacterium
TCGTCGTGAAGGAGCTGGCGGATGAGCATCGCAAGCTCGACATCCCGGCGGCTGTACTGGCGATGTGCGCCGCGAGTTTTCTTGGGACGCAGCGCGGGAAACTCGGTTTCCCAGTAGCGGAGCGCGTGGGGCTTGACGCCGACGATGTCCGCAACCTCGCCAATTTTGAAGAACAGCTTGTCAGGCAGTTGGGTGCGCCGTGTCATTGCTTCAGCCCTTGCGTCTTTTGCTAGATGCCTTCGTGCGAACCAACGCCGTCTTCATCGGACCGGTGCGGGTTGAGCACTGTTTTGAGTACTTGGCTGGGCTTGAAGGTCAGCACGCGTCGCGCGCTGATTGGAATGGGGGCCCCCGTCTGTGGGTTTCGGCCGATGCGCTCCTTTTTGGCGCGCACCACGAAATTTCCGAACCCGGAGATCTTGATCTTCTCTCCGTCGGCCAGGACGTCTTTCATCGTGTCGAACACAGCCTCGACAACCTCTGCCGCCTCTTTCTTCGAGAAGCCCCCAACCTTCTCGTAGACGGCGTCGATGATTTCCGCTTTCGTCATTCAGTCTATTCCTCCAGAGGCCCGATAAGACGGAGAGAACCACAAATCGGTTTGAATCTCAAGGGGTTGGCACGGGATCGCCGACAGAAAGGTGCGCATTCTCACACATGGCGTCGAATGGCTATCGGATGGTCGCTTCGAAGCGATCGCTTGCGAGTCTCGCGATTGATGCATGCACTTTGTCGACCCGTTTGTCGGTCAGTGTCCCCTCGGCGTCTCGGTAGGTCACGCGGAAGGCGAGACTGCGATGCCCGTCCGGGATCTGGTCACCTCTGTACAAGTCGAACAGCTTGACCGACTCGGCTAGCCCCTTCGACGCCTCTCGGAGCGCGTCGGCGATCTCACCAGCACTGAACTGATCGCGCACGAGCATGGCGATGTCTCGCGCCACGGCCGGGAACTTCGGCAGGCCGCGCGCCTGCTTCGGGCCAAGCTCTTCGGACAGGGCATGAAGAGCGGGCACATCGAGCTCCGCATAGATCACCCGGCCGATGAGACCCAGGTCATCGCCGACGCCGGGATGCACCTCTCCAACGAAGCCGATCGGGCGTGATGCGAGCGTAACGAGCGCGGACCGCTTCGGATGCAAGAAGCCCGGCACCTCCCCTGACGCGAGCGCGGGGGTTTGACCAAACACGCGATCGACGAGCGCTTCGATGACGCCCTTCCCGTCGTACAAATCGAACGACTCCTCGCCACCGATCCAACCCGACCGCTGCCCGGCCAAAGTGATCGCCAGCACAGTGTCTTCCCGGGGAAGCACCTCGTCGCTCGGATGAAACGTTCGCGCAAGCTCGAAGAGCCTGACTTCGGTCGCGCCGTGACGCTGCGCCCGGGTTGCGGCAGCGGCAAGCCCTGGCAACAGAGAAGTCCGCATGACCGACCGCTCTTCGGAGAGTGGATTGGCGAGCGGGACGGCATCGGTGGACACGCGCGCTTTGCGAAGGTCGTCGACCGACAAAAACCCGTAATTTATGGCTTCATAGAGGCCTGATGCGACCGCCGAGTCACGCAGTGAGTCGACGAACTTGAGAAGGCTCGCGGTGCCCGCCTCCGAGGGGTGGACGCGGGGAACTGCGGTTGGGATCGCTTCGTAGCCGCGCACGCGCGCAACCTCTTCGATGAGGTCCACCTCACGCGCGAGGTCTGGTCTCCAACTCGGCGCTTCGGCGGTGAGGGCGTGGTCGTTATGCTCGACGATGCGGCAGCCGAGCGACTCGAGGATACGGAGGCTTTCGTCCTTCGACACCGGTGTGCCAAGTAGCTGAGACGCTCGATCAGGACGAAACCGAATCGACTTCGCTTCATACGCGGTCGCGACGCGGTCGATCGCGGTCGTCGCCGCGGCTCCGCCACCCAGTTCTGCGATGAGGGACGCTGCGCTGGCCAGAACTCGCGGAACGGCTTCCGGATCGACACCGCGCTCGAAACGGTGGCTCGAGTCGGTGTGTAGGCCGAGACGTCGCGATGTCCGGCGAATCGACCTCGGGTCGAAGTACGCGCACTCGATGAGAACATCTTTGGTCTCATCTCGAATCTCGGTGTCGAGACCACCCATGACACCGGCCACGGCAACAGGTCCTTCGCCATCACAGATCAAAAGGTCATCGGTGGTGAAGGTGCGTTCGACGCCATCGAGGGTCGCCATCTTCTCGCCGTCAGAGGCGAGGCGGACGACGACTTTGGAGCCGCCCAAGCGAGCGAGGTCGAACCCATGAATCGGATGGCCCCACTCGAGCAAGATGAGATTGGTCGCGTCAACCACGTTCGACAACGCCCGAATCCCGAGATTGTGCAGGCGGTACCGGAGCCAGAATGGGGATGGAGCCACTTTGACACCCGAGACGAGCGCGGCCCCGTACCTCGGGCAGCGATCGCCGTCGGCGATCTCAATCGAAATCGCAGGGAGCTCCGGGGTGTCGAGCATCTCGCTGCCGGTGTCCCAAAGCGGAGTGAGCTTGGTCGTCGGTTCACCGGAGTCGAACGAGCCGCCGGCAGCGAAGGTTCGGTGCGGACCGGCGGCCTTGCGGGCTTTGTAGCCAACCCCGAAGAGAACGCCTATTTCACGCGCGATTCCGACGTGACCGAGGCAATCAGGGCGATTTGGAGTCAGGCCTATATCGAGGATGACGTCGTGAAGATCGAGGGCATCCGCGACGCCAACTCCGGGAAGCGCAGCGTTCTCCGAGTCGACGACGAAGATCCCTTCCGCGCCGGCGCCGATCTCGAGCTCGGCCTCGCTGCAAATCATACCGTTGGACTCGACGCCGCCAACCTTGCGAGGGGCGATCTCCATCCCGTTCGGCAGCACGGCGCCTGATCGGGCGAACAAGATCCGGCCCCCGGGTTCTGGCACGTTCGGCGCCCCGCACACGACGGCATGCTCGTCTTCTCCGTCGAACACCGTGACGAGGGTCAGTTTGTCTTTCTTGGGATGCGGGCTCTTGGCGCGAACCTCGGCGATGACGACGCCGGAAAGGTTGTTGCCCTTTTCGTCCATCGCCTCGACTTCGAGTCCTGCGAGCGAAATGCGGTGAGCGACCTCGGCGACATCCGCATCGACGGGACAGAGCTCTTGCAACCAGCGAAATGAAACCAGCATCACCCGTCCTAAAACTGCGACAAGAAGCGCACGTCGTTCTCGTAGAGAAGCTTGATGTTAGGGATGCCGTACTTGAGCATGGCGATGCGGTCGAGGCCCATGCCAAACGCAAAGCCGGTGTACTTCTCCGGATCGTATCCGACGTTCTCGAAGACGACCGGGTGAATCATTCCGCAGCCGAGGATCTCCATCCAGCCGGTCCCCTTGCAGACGCGACACTTGGCGGTGCGTGCGCGGTCGCCTTCCCACGCGCGGCAGAAGACGCAGCTCATGTCGACCTCACCACCGGGTTCGACGAATGGGAAGTAGCTCGCTCGGAACCGAACCGCGATGTGCTCATCGAAGAGGCGGCGAAGGAAAAGCGTGAGCACGCCCTTGAGCTCGGCAAAGGTGACGTCTTCGTCGACGAGGAAGCCCTCGAGCTGAAAGAACATCGGCGAATGGGTAGCGTCGTCGTCGCGCCGGTACACGGCCCCTGGGGACACGATGGCAAGCGGCGGCTCCCGCTTCATCATCTCGCGGATTTGAATGGTCGATGTTTGGGTTCGCAGGAGCACACTTTCCGCGTCCGAGGAACGATTGCCCTGGATGAAAAAGGTGTCGTGCTCATCAGTGGCGGGATGATCCGGGGGGAATCCGAGCTTGTCGAAGCAGTTTTCGTAAAGCTCTACCTCGGGACCATCCGCAATATCGAAGCCAAGCGAAACGAAGATGTCGAGCACTTCGTTTCGAACTCGCGTGATGGGGTGAAGCCGGCCCGGCAGTTGCCAGCGGCCGGGCAAGGTCACATCGAGCGCGGGACCGGTGAGCTCCGCTTCGCGAGCGCCGCGATGGATCCCCTCGAGGGCATCATCGAAAGCTGTCTGAATCTCTTGCTTGAGCGCGTTGGCAGCTTGGCCGAGCTCGCGCCGCCGATCGCCCGGCAACTTCGGCATGAGCTTGAGGAGCTTGGTGAGATCCCCTTGCGGCCCAACGTAACGCGCGTTGATCAGGCGGAGCTCGGGCTCGTCGCCCGCAGCGCGCAGCCCGTCTGCGTAGGCGCCGCGGATTTCGGCAAGCCCATCCTCGAACGTCTGAACCGCATCAGGCTCTGCCATTGTGTGTCCGGAACGACTTAATCGATAGCGTCGACGACAGCTTTGAAACCGCCGGGATCGGCAATCGCAATCTCTGCGAGCACCTTGCGGTCGAGCTCGATGTTCGAGCGCTTGAGGCCCGCGATGAACTGGCTGTAGTTCAGGCCGTTGCTGCGCGACGCAGCATTGATGCGTGTGATCCAAAGGCGGCGGAACTCACGCTTCTTGGTGCGGCGATGCTTGTAGGCATCCTGCCACGCATTGTGGACCTGCTCGATCGCGACGTGGAAGGCCTTACGGCGTGCGCCGTAGTAACCCTTGGCGTGCTTGAGCACACGATTGCGGCGACGTCGGGCTTTGAAGCCTCGTTTTACTCTAGGCATTTGTGTTCTCCTTAGAAGTCTTAGAGTTCGTAAGGAACCAAACGCCGAATGCGTGCTTCGTCGCTGGGATCGACCATGGAGTTCTTCTTGAGCTTCCGAAGTCGATTGGCGGACTTGCCACGCATCATGTGCTGCTTGCCAGCCGTGGAACGGGCTGTTTAGCGCGGTAGGGGGGGCAGTCAAGGGGCGGGAATTCCGGGGGATCTGTGGTACGAATTCGGCGATCTTCAGGAGGCGAGAACCGATGACCCCACTGTCCAGCCTAGACGCAGGATTGCTGTACGTAGAGACCGAGGAGATGACCATGCACACCATGGGGATCTTGCTGGTCGAGCCGCCGGACGATGCCGAGACGTCCGCCATGGACCTGGTTCGCAGCGCCCTCGAGGAGCGCATCCACCTGATCCCACCGTTTCGCCGGAAGCTGGTTCAGGGACCGCTCAAGATCGGGGACCCCTATTGGATCGAG
>JAFDFW010000212.1 GCA_019309605.1 Deltaproteobacteria bacterium
CAAGGCGCTGAAGCACTTCAAGAAGGTCTCCAAGCTCGACCCAAAGAACCTCGAAGCACTACGCGAGGTCCGAATCGGCAACATGCGCCAATCCAGAGGCCGCAGCAGCGCCCCTCCGCCATCCCGAGGCGACAGCAAGCGACCGAGCATCTTCGGGAAGTTTTTTAAGAAGTAGAACACGGTCACTGGCGCTGACACTGACACTGGCGCTGACACTGGCGCTGGCACTGGCACTGGCACTGGCATTGTCCCTGTCCCTGTCCCTGTCCCCGTCGGCCGCCGGCGCCCGGCGTGATTTCACCGACCGCCTCCCCGGCAAGCGGCCGAAACTCCTACGCTCTGGCCTGGCATGCGTTCTGCATCATTCCGCCCCATGAACGGCCCCCGCGAACGCGCCGCCCGCCTCGGTGCGGCGGCCCTGTCCGATTCCGAGCTTCTCGCCGTGCTTCTCGGTACGGGTCGCGCGGGGGAGGACGTGACCCTGCTGGCTGTCAGGGTTCTCCGAGAAACCGGCGGGCTCTGGGCTCTTGCTCGAATGAGCGTGGCCGAAATCGCCCTCCTTGCCGGCATCGGTCCGGCCAAGGCTGCACGCCTAGCCGCGGCGTTCGAAGCAGGGTCACGCGGATTGACATCGCCCGACGCTGCGGCGGCGCCCCTCTCGAACAGCGAAACGGTCTTCCTCCAGCACGGGCGGCGCCTCATGACGAGCCAGATTGAGCGGTTCCTCGTGATCGCAGTCGATGCGAAGAATCGCGCGCGCGCGGAGCGTGAGGTGGCCCGCGGTGGGCGCACGACCTGCCAGGTCGATCCGAGCGAAGTCTTCCGTTTCCTGGTCTCGGAATCGGCGTCCGGCGCGATCTTGCTCCACAATCACCCGAGCGGCGACCCCGAGCCTAGCGGGCAGGACCTCGCACTCACCGAGCGGTTGGTGGTCGCAGGGTCTTTGCTAGACATTCGGGTCCTCGATCACGTCATCGTGGGGAGTGGGAGATACACCAGCCTCCGCGACGCTGGCCTTTGGCCGAGTACCCCTGTAAAATCAATCCGTTCCATCGGTTTCGCGGGTTGACTTGGGCGACTTGACACCCCCCCGGGCCCGTGCTCTCTTCGGGCACTCTTATTTCTCGGGAGCATTGCAGTGAAGCGGACCTATCAACCACATCGTAAGCGCCGTCTTCGGACACACGGGTTCCGCGCGCGTATGAAGACCAGAAGCGGACGGGCCATCATCAACGCTCGTCGTCGCAAGGGGCGCACGCGCCTTACCGTGTCCTGTTACAAGAAGTAACCTCTTACAAGAAGTAACCTGGGCGGTGCAAGGATGCCTCGCGCATCGGGAACGACGGGGGCTCCGAGCGACAAGCCGCAGCGGTTTCGAGGCCGCGATCGGCTGAAGAAGCGATACGAATTCAGGCGGGCACAACTCAGCGGACGACGAATCCACACTCCCCACTTTCTCATCGTCGTCCAACCAAATGCACTACAAAACACTCGACTTGGGATCACCGTGACGAAGAAAGTGGGCAGCGCCGTCGAGAGAAACCGCATCAAGCGGGTGGTGCGCGAGGTATTCCGGCGGAATCGCGAACTGTTTCCGGCCTCCCATGACCTGGTGTTCATCGCGAAGCGTGGCTCCACCAGGATCGACTACGGCTCCCTGTTGAGCGAACTGAACCGCGCGGCGAAGAAGCTGCGACCAGAGGCGACACGATGATCCGGGGAGCGCTTCTGCTCTTGATTCGCCTCTATCAGATGACGCTCTCGCGTCTGCTCGGCCCGTCCTGCCGATTCGAGCCTTCTTGCTCGCAGTACACGGCTACGTGCATCGAGCGCTTCGGCGCACTGCGTGGTTCATGGCTCGGGATCAAGCGCATCGGACGGTGCCACCCGCTGAACGCGGGTGGATTCGACCCGCCGCCCCATGCCGATCACCAGCGCCATCACTGCCACGAGGCGAATCATGGCTGATCGAAAGCAGCCACCGGTCGGCCTCATGCTGCTGCCGTTGGTCGCGCTGGGCGCAATGCTGGCCGTTCAGTATTTCGCGCCCCCCAAGGCCCAGACCGAAGAGCCCGCTGCCGAGCAGGCCCCCGAGCAGGCCGCCAATGAAGCCCCGCAGCAGGCCGCCGAGCCTGGCGACGCCCCCGCACAGCTCTCGCCCATCGACTCACGTTCACGGACGGAAAATCAGCAGCTGCACCAGCTCGAAGACGATCGGTTCGTCGCTTCCTTTACCGATCTGAACACCGCCATGGTGAGCCTGCAAGTGAAGGGGGAGCGCTACCTCGACAAGGAGGGCCACCCGTTCGAGCTGGTGACGACCGACAAAGAGTCGTACTTGCCGCTCGCGCCCTCGTTCTCAGGCGTGACCGTTCCGCCCGATGCCCGTTGGGAGGTCGTCGAATCTTCGAAAGAACGCGTCCGTTTTCAATGGGCGGGCGACGGCGTTTCAGTCACCCGCACCTGGGAGCTCGCCCAGCCACCCTACCAACTCCGTTCCTCCATCGAGGTCCGCAACGACCGTCCCGATGCAAGGTCAGTCGGACTGAGCATCACATCTGCGCACTACGTTCGTCGAGCGGACGAAAAGGGCGGGTACTTTGGACGCCCGTCCCCGGTATTGAGCCATGGGATCTGCCAGCAAGGCGACGAGACGATTCGTGAAGACCGCGATGGCCTCCTGAGCGAGGACGAGGCGCGGCCGATGCAACCTCAAAGCTACGGGCCAGGGGTCGAGTACGTCGCGCTCAGCAGCGTGTACTTCGCCATCATCGCGGCGCCCGAAGGCGAGACCGCCGAGCGCTGCGACATGCTGTCCAGCGATCGCGGGGGCACCGTGAAAGACCCCGACGGCAGCCTTTTCGAAACCAAGCTGGCGTACGCACCCAAGGAGATCGGCCCTGGAGAGACCGTCACTTTCCGCACCGCCGTCTACGCCGGCCCCAAGGACTACGACGCGCTTCAGGAGTTTGGGCACCTCGCCTCGAACGTCATCGACCTGGGTTGGTTCAGCTTCATC
The DNA here is from genome assembly GCA_019309605.1 of Deltaproteobacteria bacterium. Lineage (GTDB taxonomy): Bacteria > Myxococcota_A > Polyangia > Polyangiales > Houyiibacteriaceae > SG8-38. The sequence continues at coordinate 3,020 of JAFDFW010000212.1, forward strand.
GCACGGGGGATGAGCTGGCTGTTGCGCACGATTTACGGGTTCATCGGAAACTGGGGCGTAGCGATCATCTTGCTCACCCTTCTCGTCCGCGTGCTGCTCCTGCCGTTCGTTATTCCGCAGTTCCGTAACATGGCGAAGCAGCGCGCCCTCAAGCCCGAGATCGACAAGATCAACGAGCTCTACAAAGACGATCGCGAGAAAAAGGGCGCCGCGATGATGGAGCTCTGGCGCAAGCACAAGGTGAACCCACTCGGCGGTTGTCTTCCTGTGCTGTTGCAGATGCCGATCTTCTTCGCCCTGTATCAGACGCTCTCGACGAGCATCGAACTCTACCACGCGCCATTCATCTGGTGGTGGATCGACCTCTCGTCTCCGGACCCGCTGTATGTACTGCCGATCATCCTCGGCGCACTGATGTTCATTCAGCAGAAGCTCACACCGGTCCAAATGGACGCGACGCAGGCCAAGGTCATGCTCTATGCGATGCCTCTGATGATGACATTCTTCATGCTGCTGCTACCGACCGGCCTGTGCTTGTACATGGTGACCAGCTCCGCCATCGGCATCACGCAGCAGCGATACATGTACTGGAAGATGGACAAAGAGACGGCGGCGTTGGCGACCGTATCCGGCGACAGCAACGACGACGACGACGACGATCACGCGGCCGACGATTCGGAAGCCGCCTCACCCAAGCAGGCCAAGCCCCGCAGAAAGAAGAGGACTCGCCGTGGACGAGCTTAGAAACAAACCGCGCGACGGAGCGCTAATTCTCGATCAGTCAACGCAGGATGACCCCTCCCGCTATGCCGGAGACGGCAAGGCCGAAGAGGCGGCGGAGATTCTCGAGGAGCTCATCAATTTGATGGACCTCGATGTTCAGGTCGATATTCGTTCCGACGCCGAGCGAATCGAGCTCGACGTGACTGGGGAGGACTCCGGCCGCGTCATCGGCAAGAAGGGCGCTGCGCTCGACGCACTCCAGTTCCTGATCAACAAGATGGTCAACCGCTTCCCCGAGGCGCGACGCCACGTCATCGTCGATTCCGGCGACTACCGCGAGCGCCACGACGACGGCCTCATCTCGATGGCCAAGCGCCAGGCCCACCGCGCCGTCGACGAGGGCCAGGTGGTGACCCTCCAACCGATGAACGCCCGCGACCGGCGCGTGATTCATATGTCGCTGGCCAAGTTTGACGGCGTGAGCACGATGTCGCACGGCGAGGGCACGCGGCGGCGTATTCAGATTATTCCGGCGCGCAAGCGCCGGTAGCGCCGGTTCCGGGACCAAGGCCGGGGGACCGAGACCGTGGGCGAGACCGAGTCAGTCTCGATAGGCCAGGATCGATCTTGGGGCGCCGCTAGACGGCACTTGGTAGTCCAACTGGCGTTCGAGCCGTAGCTCGCCGGTCGCGTCGACCTTCGTCCCCGCCGTCAACACCCAAACCTCGTCCGCCAACTGCGCACCGATCGGTAGCCACTCCTCGGGCGCAAAGGTCGCTCGTGAGAGCGCAATGCTGAACGGTGCGCCCTCGACGGCCGGTTTCGCCGCATCGATCTTCTGCTCGAGCATCGTCGTGCGACCGGCAATTCCAAGCGTACCCGCCGCCGTCCTCAAAAACGCCGTCCGAATCCGCCTTGGCTCGACGAGAGTCCCGTTGAGCGTCTCATCCGAAAGCAGGATCGGGATCGTCGGGGCGCCCACCCCTGCGCCGATATCGACCAGCGAAGCCGATGGCTC
>JAFDFW010000213.1 GCA_019309605.1 Deltaproteobacteria bacterium
CTTCCCCTACCTGCTCCGAACGTAGGTTTCCAAGCACGCGCTCCAGTAGCCTCACCCATCCCGTGTCCTCGTTCGACGAGGGGATTGACCCTCGGTTTTCTCGAATCGGAAGTCGCAGCAGTCCCCACCTCTGGCGAGGGTCTTGGTTCGCGCGAACCGAAGTCCCATGGGCTCGAGGTATCCCGGGAAGAAGACTTCGTCGCTGTAGCATGAGGGATCGCAGGCCTCGACGACCCCAAGGAGCCGGGGGATTTCGCAGAAGGCGCAGTACGTGACGTTGATCGCGATGGCCTTCTCCGAGTCCTCCACGACCTCGTACGCGTGCAGACCGTCCCTTTTCTCTGCTTCGAAGAAGGCAAGGAAGTAGTCCCGAAAGGCCTGGCAAGCGTCTTCGTCGTCTCCCAAAGCTTCCGCGGAAGGAAGGATGGCTTCGTTCATAGGCCTGCTTACCTCGTCCATGATCTCGTGGAAGACGGCCCGCGCCTCGCCCTGTCCGACCCTCTCCTCCATCGCAGAAAACAGGGCGGCATTCCGGATCATTTCCCGGATGAAATCCTCCGAGACGAGGCCCCTTTCCCTGACCGGCGTGAGGTCCACTGCCTGAAACTGCCTCTCTCTTCTTCGCGCGACAACCAGCAGCCGAAGGCTTCCCCAGATGCCCAGGCGTCTCCGGATCTTCCGGGAAGCCGCCCTGTGGATTCGTTTGCGGACCGCCCGTGGAAGACAGGGCAACATCTCCGCGTAGGACTTGCCGTAGTTCTTCAGCTCCCGGGTTTGCATGGCACCCTCCTAGATGAGTCCTTCATGGTCGAAGGATAGGCACGTTACCACGCTTGGAGATACGTCGGGCACGAGGACAAACCCAAACCATAAGACGCGATCCGTTCTGCTACATGGAGCATTGACCAAGAGACAGCCTGTAGAGGCGCTTCCGAGGCGGCGGCATTGGCATTCATTGGTCGCAACTCGACGAAGACCTTTCGATCCGCGGCCTGCTGTTTCCGCATCCGGAAGGCGCGCAACGCGTGGGCTAGGGGCGCGGGTGTCGACGGCCAAGCTGTTCATGTAGGCGTCGGTGAGGTCCATGAGGCCGAGGGTCGCGACGGGGGCGTCGAGGGCGGTTGCGATGCTGGGGTGGTTCTGGGCAACTGGCGCCGGCGGGGGCCGATGACGAGGCATGGGAGGAGGGTTTGCGGTGGGCGCTGGCGGCAAGTATATGGAAGATATGGCATTGCGGACGACGGTGGTGTTGACGGATGAGGATGAGCAAGCGTTGCGGGAGGCGAGCCGGCGTGAAGGGGTGTCGCAGTCGGAGTTGATTCGGCGGGGGGTTCGGATGGTGACGGCGGCGTATCGGCGGCGTGGGGGGCCGGCTGTGGGCTGGTTGAGGTTGAGCCGGGCGGAGCGGAAGGCGCTCGAGGCGGACGAATTTGGGGACTTGGACGGGTGAGTCTTGGGCCGCTAATTTTGGACACTGGGGGGTGGCTTTATGCCCTGGCAGGGGATGAGCCTTACGCGAGCGCTTTGAGGGATGCGCGGCCGGCCATCGTGCCGGGGCTCGTGCTTGCGGAGGTGGATTGGCACCTGCGGAAGCGGCGGGAGGACATGGGGCGGCTCCTGAAAGAGGTGACGCAGGGGGCGTATGCGTATGAGGCGGTGACGCTCGAAGATGTGGAGCGGGCGGCGCAGGTGGATAAGAAGTTTGCGGACCTTGGGCTTGGGATTGTCGACGCTTCGATTGTCGCGATGGCGGAACGGCTCGACCTGCGGCGCATCCTCACCATTGATGCCGACTTTTCGGCGGTTCGGATGGGGAAGCGGTGGCGGAAGGCGTTTGAGCTTGCGGTGGCGCTGCCGTAGTTGCCGGCGCCCTACACCACCTTGGCGAAGCCCTTGTCGATGAGCTCCTGATTGAGGTAGCGACCGTTGAGGAACGTGTGCTCGATGCTTCGCCTGTTGAAGGCGTAGAACACGTGGGCGACGTATCTGCGGTGGATGTCGTATGTGCGGGTGTTGACGATGACGGTGCGGGCTACGGCGAGTTGTTTGCGGACGAAGCGGCGGCCGGCGGCGCCTTCTGGGGTGTCGCGGGGCGGGGCGTCGATGCGGGCGAGGCGGATGGATTGGCGGCGGATGACTTCGAAGCCTAGGTCGATGTCTAAGAGCAGGGTGTCGGCGTCGATGACGTCGCGGACTTCGGCTTTGTAGAGGTAGCTTGGGTTGGTGGGGCGCGGGAGGATGAGGGGCTTGCCTTTGGGTTGGTCTAGGGCGCTTGCGTAGTGGTTGCCTTGGATGGCGGTGGTGAGGCGTTGGGCGGAGAGGGTTTCGGTGAGGGTGAGGTGTTCGTAGAAGGCGCGTTCGCGCGGATCCTGGAGTTGCATGAGGATGCGGAAGTGGGCCCAGCTTAGGCCTTCGAGGCGTGGGGGGCGTTTGTAGGTTTGGTAGAAGGTGACGGTGCGTTGGAGGGTGCGGAGGTCGATGCCTAGGTCGGCGGAGAGGTCGGTGAGGATGGCGTTGTGGAAGCCGGCGCGGGTGGTGAGCTTTTCTGTGGTGATGCGTTTGCCGATGGACCAGTAGCTTTCGATGAGGGCCTGGGCGGCGGCGCGTTGGGCTTCTTGCTTGCCGGCGCCGATGATGCGGCGGAGGTCGGTTAGGAGTTTTGGGTATTGGGGTTTGGTGAGGGTGGTTGGTGGCATTTCGGCCCTGCGGGCCGAGATTAGCATGGGTGGGATGCGAGGGGTGTTGCCTAAATGACCGATGCCATGACTAGGTTCCCAGGTTGCCCAGACAGATGTACTTGGTTTCGACGTATTCATCGATGCCGTAGCGCGAACCTTCGCGTCCCTGGCCCGACTCCTTGACGCCACCGAACGGAATGAGTTGCGACGAGATGGCGGTTTCGTTGACGCCGACCATGCCATACTCAATCGCTTCGGCGACACGCCAGCAACGGCCCTGGTCGTTCGTGTACAGGTAAGCCGCGAGTCCGAACTCGGTGTCGTTCGCCATGGCGATGGCTTCTTCTTCGGTGCTGAACTTGAAGATTGGGGCGATCGGGCCAAAGATTTCTTCTTTGAAAATCCGCATGCCGTCGTCGACGTTGCAAAGAATCGTCGGCTCGACGAAGTGCGAGTTGCCCTCGCCAAATTCACCACCGGCGGCGACGGTTGCGCCGTTGGCAACTGCATCGTCAACGAGCTCCTTGATGTCCTCCAGCGCCCGGCGCGTGATGAGGGGGCCGTGCGTGACGGTCTCGTCCATGCCATCGCCGACCTTGTAGGTGCCGACGACTTTCTTGAGCTCTTCGACGAACGCGTCGTAGATCGTGTCCTGCACGATGATGCGGTTCGCGCAGATGCAAGTCTGACCCGAGTTGCGATACTTGGCGGCGGCGGCACCCTGCACGGCCTGCTCGAGATCGGCATCGTCGAATACGATGACGGGTGCGTTGCCGCCTAGCTCCATCGACAGGCGCTTCAGGGTGTCCGAGCACTGCTTCGTCAGAAGCTTGCCGACGGCCGTTGAGCCCGTGAATGTCAGCTTGCGGACGACCGGGTTTTCACACATCTCGTTGCCGACCGTGCTGGCTTTCGACGTCGGCAGGATATTCAGCAGACCGGCAGGCAACCCAGCGCGTTCTGCCAGCCCGGCCATCGCCAGCATCGATAATGGCGTTTCGTGCGGCGGCTTTGCGACCATCGAGCAGCCAACGGCAAGCGCCGGCGCGGCTTTGCGCGCCAGCATGGCGCTCGGGAAGTTCCAGGGCGTGATGGCAGCGCAAACCCCTACCGGCTGTTTGATTACAATACCGCGCCGGTCGGTCTGTGCCAGCGGCAGGACATCACCGTAGACGCGCTTGCCTTCTTCGGCGAACCACTCGATGAACGACGCCGCGTACACGATTTCACCGCGAGACTCCGCCACGATTTTGCCCTGCTCAAGCGTCATGATGATGGCGAGATCCTCGGTGTTCTCGAGCATCAGGTCGTTCCACCTGCGCAGAATCGTAGAACGTTCCACGGCTGACTTCGCAGCCCACTCTTTTTGCGCAACCTCGGCGGCTTCGATGGCGCGCCGCGTCTCGGAGGCACCGACATCGGCAACCTCCGCGAGGACCTCGTGGTTGGCGGGGTTGTACACCTTGAACGTGGCACCGTCATCGGCACCCACCCATTCACCATTGATGTAGGCCTGGGTCTTGAGAAGGCTCGGGTCGCTGAGCGCCCAGTCTTTTGCTGCGGAAGCCTCAAGTGCTTGGGACATCGATTCTCGCCGTGTGTCTGGTCAGTCGATAAGAGGGGCCGACAGTTGTCGCATGAGAGAGATTCGATGTTCGCGATGCGGCGTTCCCAGTCAAGTTCAAAGTTGCGGGTTGGGGGCGACGTAGCGGGGGTGGCAGATCCAATGGCAGTCGATATTGCTCGCTTGTTGTGACGCCCATCACAGGGGGAATTGGACGTCGCTGCGGCGGTGGGTAGGATTATCGGAAGGGGGGTCGATGGCGAAGCGGAAGATCGCAGCCTGGGTCGTGCTGCCGGTGATGGCGGCGTGCTGGAGCGACGCGCCTCCTTCGGTGACTCCACCACCGGAGCAGCCCGCTGCTTCGACACGGGTGCGGGAGGTTCTCGAGGCGGAGCCGGCGGCGAATGAGCTCGACTTGGACTGCGAGAGTTTTCCGTGGCGCGTCTACTCAGCGATGCCGCTGATGTATCAGCCACCGTGCGCGCCTGGGCAGATGATGCGTGTG
>JAFDFW010000214.1 GCA_019309605.1 Deltaproteobacteria bacterium
AAGCCTAATCACCTCGCGAAAAAGCTTGCGGTCGAGGACGCTCACAGCCCCCCGCTACTCCGGCGTCGTCTCTCCCGCGGCCTCGCTCTTCAACCCGGGGGCCGATGAGAATCGTACGTACCCGCGGTAGGTGCCGATGAAGATGCTGTTTCTCGGGCCGAACGAGAAGGTGCCCCAGATGTTGTTGAAGACCTTCTTGCCGTAGTCCTTCTTGCCGAGTGTCTTCTTCTTCACGAGCCCGCTCACGTTGTCGTTGAAGTCGTCCCCGTCGAAGTAGCCCTTGATGCTGAAGACGCGCCAGCCAGTGTGGAAATCGAGGGCGGTCAGCTGCCAGTCGTGATGGCCTTCTTCGAGCATGTCACGGTGGTAGACATAGAAGAGGCCGTTTGCGGTGGATAGTTTCGGGGTCGCGGTCTTCCCGTCGAAGTGCCCGACCGCGGGCCAGTCCTTGCGAGCCACGTACTCGTCCTTCTCTGAGTCGTAGTCGAAGCGCGCGATGCCTCCAGCCGTCGGATTCTCCATGAAGGGGTCGACATAGCCGTAGGTGTTGCCGACAATCAGATGATCTCCGTAGGCGACGACGGAGTTCTCCACTGCGCCGGCTCCCGACTCGAACAGTGGCAGCTTGCTCACCAGCGTGCCGTCCTTCTGACGAAAGATGTTCAAGTTCACGTGTCCAGGCGCGTTGTCGACGATCGCCACGAACCGGTCGTCGATCAGGGTAGGCGTCGTGCCGCTCCCGTTGTTGAGGTGGCCTGGTTTGATCTTGCGGTCGTTGTCGTAGAACAGGTGGTCCTTCGCGTAGGTTGGCGCCCAGGCCGGGTCTAACTCGATGTGTCTCGTCTTCTCGTTGAACCAGAGCTTGTAGAGCCCCACGTTGGTCACGACGTAGACACCGTCGGGTCCGACCGAGAAGGAGTTCTGAATCTGCTCGAAGGGCTCATCATGGACGATATCGAAGATCTCCATGGATTCCTTGCGCCGCTGGGCCATGTTATCGAGGAGCGTTCCATTTTTTTCATCTGCCGCGACGCGCTTGATCCACTCCTCCGCGCCTTCGGGCATCTCGTCCCCGTAGTAGTGGTGGACCTTGTTGCTCAACGCGAAGTGGGCGATGGATGTGGTGTAGACCGGCGGGCAAACGCCGGAGCCCTCCTGGCCATGGATGATCCCGACGACGCCAAATTTCGAAGTGAACCAGACGCGACCCTCGGCATCCGGCATGAGGGCGGTCAGGTGGTTCTCAGGGTGATCCATCGCATGGCCGGTCCAACTGCCTTTTTTGATTTCGCGGTTGAGGTCCAAGAGGACCATCTCGTCGCGAACGACCCTGTGGTCCCGGATGGGAATCCGAATGACCGTGTTGTCCGCGCCCGGCACGTAGACGCGGCCCTTCACGTCCAAGTATGAGTAGGCCCCGCCTGAGGTGTCCCGAAACATCGCCATCCGCGCGGACTTCTTAGCGAGCTCGAGTGCCTTGCTCCCTCGTCCGGGAAGAGCGACGTAGTCGAGCACGCGCGCGGGGCCCGAGATATCGACGATGAGGAGCATTGCCGCGTCTCGACCAAACGAGATCGTCACGACTGTGTGGTCGTCGAGGAACGTATAGAAAGGCGACATCCCTGATAGCTTCGTTCCCTTCTCGAGCACGTGGAAATACTCCACCTTGGCCTCGTTGGGCATCGGCCCTGGCTCGGTGCTCACATCGGTGGCGAAGCTGTTCTCGTGCATCGTGGCCGCAAAGCGGCTCGAGAGATGCGGATGCTGCCAGATATTCGGTGGCGGAAGCGGATCGGGCAACGTCTTGCCATGACGCGAAGTCCACTCGTCGTACCACTTGGTTTCGACTGTCGCCTGTTGACTGACGTGTTTGAAATCCTTGTCTTTGGTCGTGTAGTAGTAGCAGCCCTTGCCGGCTCCCCCGACTTCGGCCCCTTTCATTGTCTTGCTCTTCCCGCACCCGCCAGCCACGAGCGCCAGCGAAAGCAGTGCCAGGCACGGCGACAACCATTTCCTCGTACGTGTGTTCACGATCATCCTCGCTTCGTAGGAGAGTCGTGATGCCACACGATTCGAGCGAAGGGAAGAGGCTCCGCGGCGTGAGGCGAATCCGCGGTGGCAGGCAGTTGTGGCGTTCCGGTCCAAGCGGCTCTAGATTGCGGCTATGGCGGACATCAATTGGGCGGATCTCGAGGCGATTAAGCGCCTCAAGTACAAGTACCAACGCTGCATCGATACCAAGCAATGGGACGAGCTGGGCGAGTGTTTCACCGAGGACGCCAAGGCGGCTTACAGCAGCGGCAAGTTCTCGTTCGACGGGCGTGATGCAATTGTGAAGTTTCTGCAGGGTGCCATGGGTGCGGACAGCTTCCACTCCAGCCACGTGGTGAGCCAGCCCGAGATCGACTTCGTCGACGAGCGCCATGCGACGGGGCGCTGGTGCCTCCAGGACTACCTGATCGACACGAGCTTCGACATGATCATCCGGGGCGCCGCGTTTTACGAGGACGAGTATCGGAAGGGCGACGACGGGGTCTGGCGAATTGCCAAGACGGGCTACCAGCGTACCTACGAAGAGATGTTGCCGCGGAAGTCGATCGAAGGCCTCACGTTGACGGAAAGCCGCTGGCAGCCGAAGGGAAGCTGAGATGCACACGCGAACGTGTCCGTTGTGCGAGGCGATGTGCGGCATCGAGGTGTTCGTCGAAGGCGATCGCATCACCAAGATTCGCGCAAACGAGAACGATGTGTGGAGCAAGGGTCACATCTGCCCAAAAGGGACGGCTCTGCATCATCTGCATGAGGACCCCGACCGTTTGCGCCAGCCGCTGATCCGTAACGACGATGGCAGCTTTCGAGAGGCTTCATGGACCGAAGCGTTCGCGGAAGTTGAGAAGCGTCTCGCGTCGGTCCTCGACAACCCGGAGGCGTTGACCGTCTATGCGGGTAATCCCATCGCGCACAACTTCTCGCTATCGAGATACATTGGCGCGTTCATTCAGCTTACGGGGATCACCGCGATCTACTCGGGCGGAACGGTGGACCAGTGGCCCAGGAACGTGGTTTCGGCGCTGATGTACGGTGGGGCATGGACCATTCCGATCCCCGATGTCGACCGCGCCGATCTCTTGTTGATGCTCGGGGCCAATCCCTTCGACTCCCAGGGGAGCTTGTTGGCGGCCCCTTACCTCATGAAGCGGCTCAGTGCGCTTCGAAAGCGAGGTGGCCGCTTCATCGTCGTCGACCCGCGACGCACAGGCACCGCCGAGCGCGCCGATGAATGGATCCCGATTCAGCCGGGGACCGACGCGGCCCTGCTACTAGCCATGGTCCAGGTTCTGTTCGCCGATGACCTAGTCGATCTCGGCCCCCTTTCGGAGAAAGTCTCTGGAATTGATACGCTTCGCGCGCTCTCCGCGGACTTCACGCCGGAGGCCGTCGAAGATACCTGTCGCATTCCGGCAGCGCGGATTCGCGAGCTGGCCCACGAGCTTGCGAAATGTGAGCGAGCCGTCGTCTATGGGCGCATCGGGACCTGCACGCAGGAGTTCGGAACGCTGGCGTCTTGGCTGATCGATGTGCTCAACATTCTCACTGGCAACTTCGACAAAGTTGGCGGCGCGATGTTTTCGAACCCGATTGCTCCGTCGATGCTGAGCCTTCGGCCACCGGAGTTTGAAGACGGTTTCGAGCTGGGCCGATTCCACAGCCGCGTGCGAGGCGCGCCCGAGGTCCTCGGTCAGTTTCCGGTCTCGTGTCTGGCCGAAGAGATTGCCGAGCCCGGCGAAGGCCAGATCAAAGCCTTGATCACCATTGCGGGCAATCCTGTGCTCAGCGCCCCCGGCGGCGACCGGCTGGACGAAGCGCTCCCGCAGCTCGACTGCATGATCAGCGTCGACAACTGGCTCAACGAAACCACTCGACACGCGCATGTGATCTTGCCCGGCCAATCGCCCTTCGAGCAGCCCCACTACGACGAAATGATTTGGTCCTGGGCGGTACGAAACGCGGGCAAGTACTCGCCAGCGCTTTTTCCCATTCCGGAAGGCACGGTTCCCGAGTGGGAGGTCCTGCTGCGCTTGGCCGCCATGATGCAGGGGCAGACCGCCGCCGATGTCGATGTGGAGGAGATCGACAACTTCTATTTCGTCGGCTTGGTCAGCATGATCACCGAGCAAGAAGGGTCACGCGTTCACGGACGCGATGTCGAAGAGATCCTGGCGGAACACCCTGAACCCGGGCCCCAGCGAATCCTCGACTTCGCCATTCGCAGTGGCCCCTGGGGTGATGCCTACGGCAGCGATCCCGAGGGTCTCACCCTCGAGCGGATGAAGGAGCAACCGGACGGGATCGATATGGGCGGGCTCACGCCGCGCCTCGACGAGCTCCTCGAAACTCCCTCTGGCAAGATCGAGCTCGCGCCCGACTACATCGTGGCGGACCTGCCTCGGTTGAAGGAGCGAATCGCAAAGGCGAATGAGCCGCTGGTTCTGGTGAGTCGGCGCCAGCTTCGTTCCAACAATTCGTGGATGCACAACGTCGCCCCGCTGATGACCGGCAAGCCTCGCTGCACGCTGCTCATTCACCCAGAAGACGCCTCAGCCGCTGGGGTTGAGGATGGTTGCGTTGTGCGGGTTCGCTCGGTAGCGGGCGAGATCGAGGTGTCCGCCGAAGTGTCCGATGAGATGACGCCGGGCGTCGTCTGCCTCCCACACGGCTTCGGCCACGACAAAGAAGGCGCACG
>JAFDFW010000020.1 GCA_019309605.1 Deltaproteobacteria bacterium
CAGCGCCAGCGCCAGCGCCAGCGCCAGCGCCAGCGCCAGTGCCCAGCGCCAGCGCCAGCGCCAGTGCCCAGCGCCAGCGCCAGCGCCAGCGCCAGTGCCAGTGCCAGTGCCCAGCGTCAGTGTCAGTGCCCAGCGCCAGTGCTCAGCGCCCCGTCCTTCTACTTGTCGTGTGCCGTCCCGTCGGATAGGCTCCGCGCTCTTATTCGGGCGATTAACTCAGGGGTAGAGTGATTTCTTCACACGGAATAAGTCGCTGGTTCAAATCCAGCATCGCCCACCAATAATCTATGCTTCTTCGGAGGGGCGGTCCCTCGGAGGGCCGCCTGCGAGTCACTAGAGGAGAAGCGCTTGGCTGACCTGTCGACGTTGGTCCATGGGATCCGAACCGGGGAGATGCGAGCCCTGGCCCGGGCCTGTCGGCTGATCGATGAGCGAGACCCGCGGGCGTTCGAGTTGCTCAAGCGGATCTTCTCCCATGATGGGTCGACGTACGTGGTCGGCGTGACGGGGACGCCCGGCGTGGGCAAGAGCACCTTGGTCGACGGCCTGATTCGCCTTTATCGCGAACAGGGCAAGCGTGTCGCGGTGCTTGCCATCGATCCGACGAGCCCTTACTCGGGCGGCGCGATTCTCGGCGACCGGATTCGGATGCAGCGGCACTTCACCGATGAGGGGGTGTTCATCCGCTCGATCGCGACGCGTGGTCATCTCGGCGGGCTGTCCCGATCGACGGGCGATGTGCTCCACGTATTGCGCGCCGCGAAGTTCGACCTGGTGTTGCTAGAAACCGTCGGCGTTGGGCAGGACGAGCTCGAAGTGACGCGCTTGGCCGACACGACGCTCGTCGTGATGGCGCCGGGGCTCGGCGACGACATTCAGGCGATCAAGGCCGGCATTCTCGAGGTGGCCGACGTGTTCGCGGTGAATAAGGCGGATCGTGTCGGTGCGGATGCCACGGCACAAGACCTTCAGCAGATGCTGTCGCTTCGGCGGGCGCCGCAGGGCGTGAGCAAGACCCAGGGCCACACGGCCGTGTCGACGCTCGCCAAAGGGCCTGAAGCCGGGGCCGACGAGTGGGTGCCGCCCATCCTCAAAACGGTGGCGCACCGCTACGAGGGGTTGGAGGAGCTCGTCGACGCGTTTGCCAAGCATCGGGAGTTCCTCACGTCGACGGAAGTGGGCCGGGGCATTCGGGAGCAGCGGCGCGTCTCCGAGTTCCGAGCGATTCTCTACCAGGCGTTGATCGACGAAGTTGACGCGCGCTTCGCGGAGCAAGTCCGTGAGAAGCTGCAGGACCTCGTCGATGGACGGGTCGATCCCTATTCGGGCGCCGAGGCTCTCGTCCGTAGTGCGATGGGCGACCCGCCCGAGTCGTAGTAGAGTGCGCGCCATGACCTCGTTTGTGGAAGTGACGCACGACGGCCACGTCAGCACATTGACGATCAACCGTCCCGATAAGCTCAACGCGCTCAGCCGGGAGGTGCTCTCGGATTTGAGCGCCGTAATAGACGCCGTTTCCGCCAACGACCAGGTCTGGGCGGCGGTAATCACCGGGACGGGAAAGGCGTTCGTTGCGGGCGCCGATATCGCCGCCATGAAGAACATGAGTGAGGCCGAGGGGCTCGAGTTCGGCGCACTCGGACACCGGGTCTTCACTGCGATCGAGAGTCTGCGCTGTCCCGTGATCGCCGCAGTCAATGGCTTTGCCCTCGGCGGCGGCTGCGAACTCGCCCTGGCGTGCGACTTCATCTACGCATCGAGCAAAGCCAAGTTCGGTCAGCCCGAGGTCAACCTCGGCATCATTCCGGGCTTCGGCGGGACGCAGCGGCTCCCGCGGCGCGTTGGGTCTGCGGCTGCGCGCGAGCTCATTTACACCGGCAAGATGATCAACGCGGAAGAAGCGCTTCGAATTGGGTTGGTGAATGCGGTGTTCGAGCCCGACGAGCTGCTCGCCGCAGCGACCAAAACCGCGGGGGAGATCGCAAGCAAGGGTCCGCTTGCGGTGGCCGCGGCAAAGCGATTGATTCGAGATGGCGTGGACCTGCCGCTGCCCGATGCCAACCGGCTGGAACAGGCCGCATTCGGTGACGCCTTCGGGACGGAAGATCAGAGCGAAGGCATGAGTGCTTTCCTCGAGAAGCGCCCGCCCGCCTTCAAGGGCGCGTAGTGTGCGGATCTTCTCTCTCGCACACTAGGGTGGTTGTTGGCGCGCGCTGAATACTTGCTTGACGCCTGGTTCGAGCACGCGAGCCTTTTCGGCGCACAGGGAAATCGCTTCGACGGCTCCGGCGAGGTTGCGCGGCCCGCCGGTCAGCTCCGCCACCCTTGGCTCGAAGAACTGTTGCACCTCCGCGGCGGCGTCCTCGCTGCAGAACAAAGCTGCGTACCAGGGCATCCCTCCGCCTTGGGCGGCTCCCGATCGGGCGGTGAGCGCATCGAAGTGCTCGGTGAACCAGGTCCACGCGCGTTCGCGTGTTTGCGGGTTGCGAAACTGCGCTCCAAGAAGCTGACCGATTTCGTTGACCCGGAGTCTCGGGTCGAGCGTCAGGTCGAGCGCGCGTGCCGAGAGCATGGGGTCTTCCGCGTGTCCGAGCGCCGCAAGGATACGGTTGCGCGCGGTAGCGTCGGTGCTCGAGCCGAGGAGGTCGAGCAGGTGTTCGAAGAGCCCTTCGCCGCCTTCTTGAACCGCGGCGGCGAGCACGAGCCCCGCGAGCTGCGGATCGACGACAGCCTGGTTCGCCTTGGTGCGATAGCCCGCGTAGGACCTGCCGAGCCGTGCCGCGCGAGCGCGGGCATCCGGGTCGCGGACATCCATGACCATGAACTGGATGACGGCTTGGCGCAGAAGTTTCGTATTGCTCGCGTCGCCCGCGCGAGCCCGCCAACCGAGCTGCTTGTAGCGCTTGCGGTAAAGGCGGCTTGCGTAGGTCGTCACCTTGCCTCGAACCTCGGGCGGTGCGGCGTGATGGATCATGAAGCGAAGGGGCCCCATCGGCGCGCCTGCCACCTGCCTAACCGGGCTGGCGACGAACTTCGGGAACCAGGGGAGCAGAGCCGCGACATCCATGGCGCCACGATCGAACGCGGCCCGGACACTGTCCGCAACTGCCATCCGCCCACGGTCCGACAGGTGGGCGAAGCCCTTCTTTCTCAGATTCGTCCAATCGGCCCCGGACATCGAGAAACGGAAGTAGCCGGCACCGTCGTCGTTGGGCATCCACCAGCTTGGGCAACCCGGGAGCTCGATGTGCCCCTCGGCGCCGACCAGGGTCCCACAAGTGGTGCCGGCTTCGTGCTGTACGCAAAGTGGGATCTCCCAGACCTGTTCTGGCTTGCCGGTCGAGCCGATCGGAAAGTAGCGCTCCTGGACGAGCCGCACCGTGCGTGAGCCACCCTCACAGCCTGCCGTTGATCCTGATACGAGGGGAACACCGGGTTGGGTCAGAAAGGTGAGGAAGGGCGGCGTGACCTCCTTGTCGCTCATCTCATCGAGCGCTGCCAGAAGGTCGCCAGACGTTGCGGTGCCGCCTTGGTGCTGTCGGAGGTAGAGTTGGATGGCTTTGCGGAACGTGTCGGCGCCCATCCAACGCTCGAACATCGAGAGGACGGCTCCGCCTTTTTGGTAGGTGATCGTGCTAAAGGCGTTCTTGATGTCGTGGTTGCTCCGGACCGGCTGACGGATGCTGCGTGCGCTGGTGAGGCTGTCGAGCCCCATCGCGCGGTGTGCGGATGCGAGGCTCCCGAGGTCCGAGCGGTACTCGGGGTGCAAGGTCTGCACGACCTTGTCGCCCATCCACGTCGCGAACGCCTCGTTGAGCCAGATGTCGTCCCACCAGGGCATCGTCACCAAATTGCCAAACCATTGATGCGCCAGCTCATGTGCCAAGACGTAGGCGAATGCCCGGCGCTGGTGTTCCGTCGCGCGCTCCTCGTCGATCAAGAGGAGCCACTCGCGGAATGTGATCAGCCCGACGTTCTCCATTGCGCCTGCGGAAAAGTCCGGGACCGCGACCAGGTCGAGCTTTCGGTAGGGGTAGGGAATGCCGAAGTAGTCTTCGAGCACGGCGACGAACTCGCCAGTGCGCTCGAGTGCGTAACTCAGTTGGCTCCCGTGGCCCTTGGCTGCGATGCCTCGCAGGGGAACCGGGAAGGGGCGTCCTTCACTCGGCGGAATGGTCGGCCCGGCAACGACGTCCAGGGGGCCCACCGCCCACGCCACGAGATAGGTAGGCAGAGGCGGGGTTGGCGTAAAGCTGATGCGCTGGAGGCCTTCGGGGATCTTAATGGCGCGGTCGACTGGGGTGTTCGCCGCTGCGATTTGATCTCCAGGAACCGTGAGGGTTACATCGAATGATGTCTTGAAGCGCGGCTCGTCAAAGCACGGAAAGGCCAACCGGGCGCTGATCGATTCGAACTGCGTGAAGGCATAGGCGTGCCCGCCAGACTCGACGCGGTAGAGGCCGCGCAGGGCCGTGTCGAAGGCCGCGGTGTACTCGATGTGGAGGGTGCTTCTGCCCGCGGGCAACGCTTCTTGCAGCTCGACGCGCGCCACCCCGTCCGAGGTTCGTTGTTCCCAGGTTGCTGGAATGCGACTCGTGGCGTGCGAGGCATGGAGCGCGGTGACATTCAAGCCCTGGCCGTGCATCCAGATGGTGGTGGAAGGCTCGTCGAGCTCGACACCAATCACCGCCGTCCCGGAGAAGGTCTCCTGTTCCGGGATGATGGTGATGCTCAACCTATAGCTCGTGGGCCGAACGCCCTCGGGAAGCCTCCCGTCAGGAGTCTGTGACGCGCTTGGAGCGGTCTCAGCTCGTTCGTTTGCGCCTCCGCACGCGGACGCGGCCAGGCAGAGCGTAGCAATGAAGAGGGCGGATCTCGCGGTGTTCGGCCTCATGTCTGCGGTCTTCGTCCGGGGTCGTGGCCGAGCGCGAACAAACGATTGTACAGGGCCGAGCTGAGGGGCTTGCGTGACGTGCGTGGCAGAGCCTGCCCAAGGCACGGTGGCAGGCTGCGGAGGGTTTCGGCGAGCTCCTGCATCGACGGGCCGTCCGCGCTGAGATCAAGCTTCGACGACGGTTGTCGATTAGCCACCCAGCTCGCGGCTCCGGTGAAGAACACCGCCAAAGCCATCGCCGCGACGAGCTTCTGGGGGTCGTCGGCGCCGACGGCGGCTGCGGAGATGAAGACGATGACCGACAATGGAATCGCGACCGCCCATCGAGCCGCGCGTCCGAGCCGACCGTTGAGCGCGCCACCCACCTCGTAGCGGACCAGTGTCTGCCAGTTGTGCACTGGGGCTCGGTTGAACAGGCCGTCGCTCACCAACGCCGTTCGAAGCCAGGGCAGCGCGGCCGTGTGAGTGAGAAATGGGGTCGGCGCGGGAAGGTGAGCGAGATGCCAGTACACCCCGTCGGCTTCGATCCTCTGGGGGAACGTCGGCCAGAGGCGGAGCTTCATCACGAGCCACGGGCTGACGACGATCACCAAGGCAATGCAAAGGAACGCGGTCGTGAGCGCCTGGGCGATCGGCCCGAAGGGAAGCAGCGCCTCGACTGCCGCATGTGCGAGCAGCGAGAGCCCCACGGCCGAGAGTGGAGCAGCCGCCATTTGCACGGCGCGCCCCGCCGTTTCGAGATGCGACATCGCTGCGGCTTCTTCCGGGGTGCGACGGGTCAACGCGAGACTCACCCAAGCGGTCATCGCGCTGAGACTGGAGAAGAACCACGAACCCGCCGTCGGCCACCGAGTCGAAAGCGACGGGTCGACGAGTAGCGCGCCGGCAACTGCTGAGGCCGGGAGCAGCACGAGGGCCACGAACAGCGTAGCGCGCCGATAATGGCAGAGCGCTCGTCCTCGTGTCGCAGGCGGCGCCGACGCCCCGACTGTCAGCAAGGCTTGCAATGTGGCGCAAACGATCCACGGGATCAGGGCGCACGCGGCCAGGAGAGTCAACGAGGTCATGCGAGATCCACGACTACCGGAGCGTGGTCCGAAGGTGTATTCCGCGCTCGCTCCTCGCGGTCCACCACGGCGCCGATCGTGCGCTCGGCGAGCTTGGACGTGCAGTAGATGTGATCGATGCGGAGTCCGTTGCCCCGCTCGAAGCCCCTTCCGCGGTAGTCCCACCAGGAGAATACGCCGCCGGTCGGATGAAAGGGACGTACGACGTCATCGAGCCCGAAGGCCGCAACCCCGCTCAAGGCGTCCCTCACCGCATCGCAGGCGAGCACGGACGAACGCCATTCCGCAAGCCTGCCGATGTCGTCGTCCCAGGGTGCCACGTTGAAGTCACCGCAGAGCGCGACCTGATCCGCGGCGGGGTCGAATCGCCTCGCGAGCGCCTCGTGGAGGCGGCTCATCCAGCGAAGCTTGTACTCGAACTTGTCGGAGCCTACCTCTCCGCCGTTTGGGAAATACGCGCTGAGGATCGTCACGCCGTTGACTTCACCGCTTATCAAGCGGGCCTGAGGATCGTCCTCGCTGTCGCCCAGGCCTCGTACGACGTTCGAGACCGGGTGCCGACTGAGGATGGCCACGCCGTTGTAGGTCTTTTGCCCAAAGACGGCGGCCTCGTACCCGCACTCCCGAATTTCGTCGTACGGGAAGTCTGCGTCGGTCACCTTTAGCTCCTGCAGACAAAGGACATCGGGCTGTGCCGCGTCGAGCCAGTCGACCACGTGCTGGCGGCGCGCCCGGATCGAGTTCACGTTCCACGTGGCGACCTTCATGCCGCTATGAGGTAGCATGGAATCATGGTGAAGAAGCGAATCGAGACCAATCGAGCGCCTGCGGCCATCGGCCCGTACTGCCAGGCTGTCGTTGTTGGGGAGTGGGTCTACTGTTCAGGACAGGTCGCGCTCGATCCCGACGAGGCCCAGATGCTGGGCGACGGGGATATCGCGGCGGAGACACGACAGGTGCTGAAGAACTTGGAAGCTGTTCTCGAAGAGGCCGGAGCGAGCCGAGGCGATGTCGTGAAAGCTACCGTCTATCTGATAGATATGGATGAATTCTCGAAGATGAATCAGGTTTACGCCGCGTTCTTCGAGGGGGTCGTACCGCCGGCGCGCGCGACCGTGCAGGTCGCAGCCCTTCCCAAGGGTGCGAAGGTCGAAATCGATTTCACCGCAAGGGTCGAAGGCTAGCTAGTGAAGGGGTCGCGGAGGTCGGCGGTGTCCTCGCGGTCGGGGCCTACGCTGACCACGCCCACCGGGCACCCGACTTCGTGTTCGATTCGAGCGAGGTACCGCTGGGCGGCGGGGGGTAGGTCCTCCCGGCTGCGGCACGAGGTGAGGTCTTCGTTCCAGCCTTCGAGCGTTTCGTAAATGGGCTGAACGTCTTCGACGCGCTCGTAGGGCGGGTAGGTGAGGCGCTCGCCGTCGAGCTCGTACGCCACGCAGACCTCGAGCTCCGGTAGAGCTGACAGCACGTCGAGTTTCGTGATTGCCAGCTCGTTCAGGCCGTTGACCGCCACGGCGTGCCGGAGCGCAACGAGGTCGAGCCAGCCACAACGGCGGGGGCGTCCCGTCGTAGAGCCGTACTCGGCGCCCGCATCGCGGAGCCGCTGCCCGGTTTCATTCTCGAGCTCGGTCGGGAAGGGGCCACCACCGACACGAGTCGTGTAGGCCTTTGCGATCCCAATGGCGCTACGGATGTGCGTCGGGCCGATCCCCGCGCCCGCGCAGGCCCCGCCGGCAACCGCGTTCGAGCTGGTGACGAAGGGGTAGGTGCCGTTGTCGATGTCGAGCATCGTGCCCTGCGCGCCTTCGAGGAGGATCTTTTCGTCGGCTTGAATCGATGCGCGGACGATGGCCGCGGCGTCGCCGATGTAGGTTCGGAGCGCCTCACCGAGCTCGGCGTACTGCTTCGCGATCTCGTCGGCGCTCGGGAGGGTGCCCCCGAGGTCCTCCGCAACAGGAAGCCAGCATTCGAGGTTCGCGTCGAGCTTGCCCTGCAGCCGGTCGGCGTCGAGGAGGTCGCCCATTCGCACGCCGCGCCGCGCAACCTTGTCTTCGTAGCAGGGGCCGATGCCCCGTTTGGTGGTTCCGATCGCGCCACCCGATCGTTTCTCTCGGAGCTCGTCGATTAATCTGTGGTGCGGTAACACGACGTGCGCGCGCTGGCTCACCAGGAGCCGGCCCTGCGTCGCGACGCCGCGCTGTTTGAGGGCCTCGACCTCCTTGAGGAAGACCGCCGGGTCGATGACGGTGCCTTGGCCGACGACACACCTGGTTTGCTCGTGAAGAATGCCGGACGGGATCAGATGAAGAATCTGTTTCTCGCCGCCGACCACCAGTGTGTGGCCCGCGTTCGCGCCGCCGGCGTATCGGACGACGAGATCGGCATAAGGGGCGTAGAGGTCGACGACCTTGCCCTTGCCTTCGTCCCCCCACTGGGCACCTACCACCACCAATGCGCTCATGATTCGTTCCCAACTCGTGCCCAAGAAGACAACTCGTCGAACAGTCCGTCGCCGGGCTCACCGTTGAGCGCCCGCGAACGACCGTCCTGCACACGTACGAGACGCGCGCGGTTCCCTTGTTGCCAGATCAATAGATCATAATCCCAGGCTTTGGCGTACTGCTTGGCCTCGTTGTCGCTCTTGGCCGGGATGACCGCAACGCGCGCGCCGCAATTCCGCCAGAGAGCTGCCGTCTTGCTGCGGCGCGCATAGCTGCCTCCGGCCACCACGACTCGCAGCGGCAGCTCACCTCGGAGAGAGACGCCGGCGTCGGAGAGCGCCCAAAGCACGTTGTCGACTTCGAAGGCAAAGCCCGTCGCTGGCGCTGGCGCGTCGTACCGGCCGAGGAGGTCGTCGTAGCGACCTCCCATCCCGAGCGGCTCCCCGGGCCCGGCGGCCAGAAGCGTCATGCTCACGCCCGTGTAGTAGCTATGGCGGCGCAGGTCACTGAGGTCGATGGCGACGCGGTCGCCGAGGCCCGCCGCTTCGAGGCGGTCCACCACACGCTCGAGGTCGTCGAGCGCGCGCTTCGCAGCCGCGTTGCGGAGCCGGCGGCGTGCATCGGCGATCACAGATCGGTTGCCATAGAGATCGCAGAGCATGAGCAGCCGTTTACGCTCGGCGGCGATGACGCCCGCGTCTTTGAGCAGCTTCTCCAGATTGGTCGCGTCCTTGGCAGCAAGCGTCTCGACAACTGCGAGGCGCGCGTCTTCGGGCACGTGGTCGAGCACCTCGGTGCCGATCTTCACTTGCGCGAGCTCAACCAGGAAATCCCGTAGGCCCACGTGCTCGCATGCGCGTACCGCGACTTCGATCACCTCGGCGTCCGCTTCAGGACCCTTCAAACCGATGCATTCGATACCGCACTGTAGAACCTGACGCTGCTTGCGCGCGCGGCCGCGTCGGCGCCGCACGATCGTGCCTTCGTAGGAGAGACGCCACGGTGCGGGGCGGTCTTGCAGCCGCGTCGCGACGATGCGGGCGATCTGGGGTGTGATGTCAGGACGCAGCAGCGCAACCTCGCCGGAGTCGGGTTCGACGAAGCGCACCAGATCACGCCGGTCGACCGTACCCAGCCCGCGTTCGATGACTTCGGCATACTCCACCGGCGGCGTCGTCACACGTTGGTAGCCGTAGAGGTCGAACGTCTCCATCAGCCGCTGCCACAGCAGAGTCCGCGTCATGGACGCAGGTGGCAACAGGTCGCGCATTCCGCCGGGTGGAGTCATCGGTAGACCGGGATTCGAGATGCCGGGCCGCGCCGCGCTCCGGCTTCGTCGCTTTCGCGCCGATGGGGGCATCTCAGAGCCTCAGAGTATGCACGCTGCTGACGTGATCGATAGCGCGAAGATCGTCGAGAGCATCGCTTCCGACGGTCGAGTCGACATTCCAAAGCGCCAATGCTTGGCCCCTCTTCTCGTCGAGCCCCACCTGCATCCGAGAGATGTTGATCCCTCGGCCGCCGAGCAGGGTGCCGACCGACCCGATGACGCCGGGGCGGTCCTGGTTGTGCATGATGATGACCGAGCCTTCCATGACGGCGTCGATCTCATAGCCTTCCAAGCCGACGAGCCGTGGCTCACCCTTGCGGCCCGGCGTACCGGTTGCCGTGTGGATGCCCTTTTCGCCAGTGACGGTCACGCGCACTGTCGTAGCGTACCGGTCGCTCGCCTCTTTGACTTCGGCGAGCCGAATGCCGCGCTCCTGTGCTTCGTAGGGGGCGCTGATCGGATTGACGGGCTCCTCGAGGTGATGTTCGAGGAAGCCGGCCAGGGCCGCGCGCGCGATCGGGGTGACGCCGAGCTCTCCGGCCTCGCCGGTGCAGGTCACCCTCAGCTCCCGCACGTCGATCGGGTCGAGTTGACCGATCAGGCTGCCGAGCGCTTTGGCGACGTCGAGGTACGGCGTGAGCCGCTCTGCAATCTCCTGTGGAAGCGCGGGCACGTTGACCGCGTTTGTGACGAGGCCTTGCTGAAGGTAGCTCACCGCCTGCTCTGCGATTTCGACAGCAACGCGCTCCTGCGCCTCCGAGGTCGAAGCCCCGAGGTGCGGCGTGCACAACACGTTGTCGAGCCCGAGCAGCGGGTGGTCGGGATCTATCGGCTCTTTGCCGAACACGTCGAGGGCTGCGCCGGCGATCTTGCCTTCGGTGATGGCACGCGCCAGGGCCTCCTCGTCGACGATGCCGCCTCGGGCCGCGTTGACGAGCAGGGCGCCGCTCTTCATTTTCTCGAATGCCGCGTCGTTGAACATGTTCTTCGTCTCAGGCGTGAGCGGCGCGTGAATCGTCACGAAGTCGGCGAGTTCCAGTAGCTCGTCGAACTCGACCAGCTCGATACCGAGTTCGGCGGCGCGATCGCTGCTCATCACCGGATCCACGCCGATGACCTTCATCTTGAGACCCTGGGCGCGGTCAGCGACGATGCGCCCGATGTTGCCCAGGCCGATGATGCCGAGGGTCTTGTAGGCGATCTCGCGGCCCTGAAACTTGCTCTTCTCCCACTTGCCGGAGCGCATCGACGCGACGGCTTGAGGAATCTTTCTCGCCAGCGAGGCAAGGAGCGTCAGCGCGTGCTCGGCGGTCGTCACCGAGTTGCCGGTTGGCGTGTTCATCACGACGATGCCGCGACGGCTCGCTGCCGGAATGTCGACGTTGTCGACGCCGATGCCCGCACGGCCGACGACCCTCAGCTTGTGCGCTTCTTCGACGACCCGTGGAGTGACCTGGGTTGCGGAACGGATGATGAGTCCGTCGTAGTCTCCGATGACGCTACACAGCTCATCTTCACTCATGCCGGGGCGAAACTCGAGCTCGACGCCGGGGGCCTCACGCAGGACCCTGAGACCCGCCTCGGCGAGCTTGTCAGACACGAGAACACGTACGTTGGACATGGCTACTCCTGTGGAATTCGGCCCCAAAAAGCCGGGCGGAGAGCTAGCAGCCGCCCATGGAGGGGTCAAGGAGGGAAGGCGCCGGGTTCACGTCCAGTGGACGGCGCCGAGGCTCAGCAGCATGGCGGCCACCCGATATCCTCGTTGAGGGTCGGTGTTGCCGGGCTGCTGGGTAACGAATTGCGCCACTTCTTCGATCGTGTGCGGCGTCTTGCAGAGCCGAAGCGCGGCCCGAAGGTCGTCGGGAAGGGCCGCGGTCGCCACCGCGGTGTCGATCCGATCTGCCTGAACGATAGAGTCCTGGCCCCGCTCTAGGATGAGCGTGCTCTCGAAACCGGCAGCGATCCGCCTCTGCAGCCCTCTGTCGAGAATCTCCCAGGCGTCGAGACGCAACGGGAAGCCGCTGCTGGGCGGGTCGACCCCCTCGTAGAAGGTCGCCGTGCCCGAGGCCCAGGTGAACAGGTCCAGAAGCTTCTCGCGGACTTGCTCGGCGATGTGCTGAAAGAGCTCCAAGGGCTCGACCAGTCCGAGGGCGACGAGCGTGTCGCCCAGCTTGCCTTCGAAGCGCGGCATGACCGCCAATGCCATGTCGAGCTCGCTGCGGTTGATGACTTGCTTTTTTACGAGGTACTCGCCGAGCAGTTCTCCGGCGAGGTTGCTCGTGACGAACGCCGGGACACCATGCTTCGTGTAGACCTCTTTGCGGACGCCACCCTGTTCGCAGAGCCACAAGCCCGTTCGGCGCGTGACCAGAGTGCGAACTAGCGCGCTCACGAAACCGCCGTCCTCGAAGTCCATGCTTCGGTCCGCGGCCTGCGCGGATTCGACCCGTGTCGTCGTCGGCGTCATGCGCGACGGAGGAACGTGACGGTAGAGATCCTTGATCGAGGAGAGCGGTTGGAACTCGCCGCCCGAGATGCTGATGTCGTCGCTGCCGTCGATCTGTCCCGTGGCGACCGACTCGACGATCTTTGCGTACGCCAGCGGCCCCACCGTCGCGCCGTTGGGTTTTCGAATTTTGTACTCGAGCGGTGTGACATTCGTCGTGCTCGGGTGCTCATCGGCGAGCAGCAGCGGTGACGGAGGCATCGTCGCCTTCGGCACCGTGTCGGCCGAGGTCTTGCGCGTGCGGGTCTCCGCCGCAATCGACGCGACGAGCGATGCCAGCTCCGCGCGCAACACTTCTTCGGGCCGGCTTTGCCAGGGCTCGAGCGCTGCCCAGAACGCGCGCGCAGTCGGAGGACGTTCCTCGATGTTCGCCGAAAGCGCGTTGAGGACGACTGCACCTAGGCCCTCCGGAAGCTGCGGAAGGAACTCGACGAACGGGTGCACCTCAGCGTCGCGAATCGCGAGCAGCACTGCGAGCTCGCTGCCGCCGGCGAACAACGGCCGCCGCATGAAGAGCTCTGCGGCAATGACGCCGGTCGAGAAGAGGTCGGCCCGTCGGTCGACCTGGCCGCCCGACACCTGCTCCGGTGCAAGGTAGCCGAGTTTGCCGTTGGCGCGCGTCGCGGTGTTGGCCTCGAAGGCATTGACCTCGGCGCGCGCAATGCCGAAGTCGGCGATCTTCACATCGCCGTGGATCGAGATCAGAACATTCGACGGGCTGATGTCCCGATGCACTATCCCCAGCGCGCTCCCGTTCTGATCGGTCGCGCCGTGCACGGCGTCCAAGCCGTTCAATATCTGGCGCACTACATAGACTACGAGATCGTGTTCGAGCCTCTTGCTTTCGAGCGTGAGGTGCCCGAGGACGTGCACGACGTTCGGGTGCGTGATTTGACTTGCGAGACGAGCCTCCTCGGCAAACATCTCCTGTGCGTTGGACTCGTCCGCAATGTGCGGGAGCATGCGTTTTAGAACGACGACGCGCGGTTCCCCGGCTGCCCGTGGCTCGAGCGCGCGAAACACTTCCGCCATGCCGCCAACTGCAAT
Organism: Deltaproteobacteria bacterium; assembly: GCA_019309605.1. Taxonomy (GTDB): domain Bacteria; phylum Myxococcota_A; class Polyangia; order Polyangiales; family Houyiibacteriaceae; genus SG8-38. The sequence goes on from JAFDFW010000020.1 coordinate 13,289, forward strand.
ACGGTCCACCAGGGTGTAATCGCCCAGTGGAGTATTCGGTGGTGGCGCTGACGGCGGTGAGGACGGTCTGGGCACTCCTGGATTGTAACGGTCACAACGGAAAATATCGATATTAGGGCAACAAAGTTCACAACAATTCGGAGATTTCTATGGCTGACCAAGGTTCCAGGGCAGGAGAGCGGTATGCCACCCCACAAATCCTCGATTACGCGGCCCGGACGCACCATCCGGAAGACGCCGGGCTCAGGCGAGCATTCGAGGCCCCGGCGAGGCACGGCATGCCTGAGATCCAGCTGGGGCCGGCTGAAGGGAGATTGTTGGAGATCTTGCTGCGTCTCACGAATGCAACGAAGGTCGTGGAGATCGGCACTTTGGCCGGGTACTCGGCGCTTTGGATGGCCCGTGCGCTTCCTCCGGGTGGACACCTTTGGACGGTCGAATCGGATCCAAGCCATGCGGGTGTCGCCGCAGAGGTCATTGCCGAAGCGGGTTTTGGCGATCGCGTCACCATCATTCGAGATCAGGCATCTGAGATTCTTCCAAAGCTAAGTGATTCCGGGCCGTTTTGTGCAGTGTTCCTCGATGCCGACAAGGGCAGCTACGATCTGTACGGCAGGTGGGCGACCGAGAATTTGCGCCCTGGCGGCCTGCTGATCGCTGACAACGCGTATCTATTCGGGAGGCTCCTAGACGACAGCGATGAGGCTCGGGCCGTGCGCCGCTTCCACGAGGAGATGTCCGCGAGCTACCGATCCGTCTGTTTGCCCACGCCGGACGGCCTGGCGGTAGGGGTCCGCGTCGATCCGAAGGCTTGACGATTTCCGCTTGTCCAGGGATATAGGCTTCCGCGTTGAGGATCGCTCTGGGCTTGACGGGCTTTAGGGGCGGCCCTAACGGGCCCGCAGGGAGAGGAAAAGTCGAGCGCAGCCTGTCTGCGCAAACGCCGCCTACGACATTGTTCGTCAAAAAATGACGAACCGACTTGTCCGACCCTCGAGCTTCGCCTAAATGGCGGCCGGTCATTTAGAGGACTCAAGAGAAAACTCAGCATGCAGATTTTCCCCCGCGAGTTGAACTACTTGCCCATCGCCCTGGCAATCGTGGCCGGCGGCCTCGGGGCGGGCGTGTTCATATTGTTCTGGGTCTACTTCACTCCGCCCAATCTTCAGGTTGGCTACACGCCGAAGCAGCCCGTTGACTACAGCCACCGTTTGCATGCTGGCGAGCTCGGCATGGACTGTCGCTATTGCCACGCCCAGGTGGAGCGCTCTTACGAAGCGATGGTGCCGCCGACGCAAACATGCATGGGCTGCCACGCGGTCGTACGCACCGAGTCGGAGAAGCTCGCGCCGGTACGCGAGAGCTGGGAGACGAACGAATCGATCGCATGGATTCGCGTTCACCAGCTTCCCGACCACGCGTTCTTTGATCACAGCGCCCATCTCAACGCGGGTGTTGGCTGCGCTTCTTGTCACGGCCGGGTCGACCAGATGGAGACGGTCGGGGTCGTCGAACCGATCGCCATGCAGTGGTGTCTGGAGTGCCACCGCAATCCGGAGCCGCACATTCGGCCAAAGAGTGAGGTCACCAATATGAAGTGGGAAGCCGACGAGGCTTGGCTCGCACAGCGCGCCGACGTCGCTGCCGTCCTCAATCCACCTGAGCATTGTTCGGGGTGCCACCGATGACCCGTAGAAAGTCATACGAGCTGAATCCGGGTAAAGGTCCCTCGATGTGGCGGTCACTCGAGGACAAGGCTGCCGAGCCGGCTGAGCTTCAGAAGCTCGCCGAGGAAGAGCAGCCAGGCGGTTTCATCACCGACCTGCTGAGTCCGAAGGCGCTGGTTTCGCGCCGCTCGTTCGTGCAGGGCTCTTCGATCGCGGCGCTGGCCGCAGGCATCCAGGGTTGCGTCCGGCGGCCTGAGAACGAAATCCTTCCATACAGCAATGCGCCGGAGCACTTGGTTCCCGGCGTCTCGTCTCACTTCGCGACAGTGACGGCCCGCGGCCGGGACGCGCTCGGCGTCGTGGTTACCAGTCATGAGGGGCGGCCCACGAAGGTCGAGGGCAACCGGTTGCACCCGGCGAGCCTTGGCGGCACCGACGTGCGGGCTCAGGCCTACGTGTGGGACCTTTACGATCCCGATCGCTCTCAGTCGCCCGCACGTCGAAACGGCAACGCGCTGGTCGATGCGAGTTCCGACGATTTCGATCAAGCGATCGACGCTCTGATCAAGAACCACGAAGCGGACCAGGGCGCCGGTTTGCGGCTGCTCTCGCCCATCTCGAACAGTCCGACCTTCCGACGTTTGCGAACGAAGGTGCTCGGGCGCTTCCCGAAGGCGCGCTTTCACACCTACAGCGCGGTGAATGACGACAACGC
>JAFDFW010000021.1 GCA_019309605.1 Deltaproteobacteria bacterium
TTGTCTGAGAAGTGAAGTGTTTTCGTGTGTTTGCATGGGTAGAGAGTGTCCCCTAGGGTGCGCGGATGGTGGAGCCGAAGCTTGGTGACCGCGCGCTGTTTCCCGACTTAGAAGCGACGGCATACCTTGCCCACGCCGCGATCTCGCCGCTGTCCGATCCCGTGTGCGAGCGGATTGCCGAGGTCGCAAACGACTACGGTCGCGGCGGGATGGTCGGCTTTGCGCGCTGGGCGCCGCGGCTTCGAGAGGTCCGACAGCAGCTGGCCACTGTGATTTCCGCCGAGCCGAGTGAGATCGCCTTCGTGGCCAACACGACGCAGGGAGTCATCGACATTGCGTTCGGGCTGCCGTGGCGGAAGGGCGACCGGGTCGTGTTGTTCGACGGCGAGTTCCCCGCGAACGTGACCCCGTGGCAGCAGGCCGCAGAGGAGTTTGACCTCGAGCTTTGCTGGCTGTCGCTCGATGCGTTTCAGCGCTCGGTAGAGGAGGGCCTCGCCGAGCTCGAACGGGCTCTCGATCGCGGCATCCGGGTCGTGGCAGTCAGCGCGGTGCAATACAAGACCGGACTTCGAATGCCGCTCGCAGAGATGGCGGCGCTTTGTCACAAGTACGGCGCAGAGATCTTCGTCGACGCCATTCAGGCGCTCGGGGCAACGCCGGTCGATGTGTCTTCGGGTATCGACTACCTCAGCTCTGGGAGCCACAAGCATTTGATGGGCCCCGAGGGTGCCGGCTTTCTCTACGTCGCCGAACGCTGCGCCTCGACCCTGAAGCCGAGGCTCGCGGGCTGGCTCGGCCACCAGGACCCGGCCGCGTTCTTGATGGGCGACGAGCCCAAGTTGCGATACGACGCCCCCTTCACCCGCGGAGCGCAGGCGCTCGAGATCGGGACGAGCAACGTCATCGGTCTCGCGGCGCTGGGCGCTTCGATCGACTTGCTGAACATCCTCGGCGTGCCGGCGATTCACGCTCACGTGGATGCGTACATCGATCAGCTCGAAGCGGGGCTCGTAGAACGTGGTTTTCGTAGTCATCGGGCCAAGGTGCCTGCACTTCGCTCCACGCTGCTAAGCATGACGGTGCCCGATGACGTTCGGCTGTCCAAGCTCGGTGCGGGGCTTCGCCACCGAGGTGTGGTCTGCAACACGCCGGACGGCTTGATTCGCTTTGCCCCTCACTGGCCGAACTCGCACGGCGAAGTCCCCAAGCTCTTGGAGGTCATGGACCTAGTCCTGTCCGACCTTCGGGGTCGGGCGTAGCCCCACGCGATGCCTAGCCAAAGCGACCGCAGCTTCTGGATCTTCAACACCGTGGTTTCGATCGCGGGCATTGGTTTCCTCGGCTGGCTCCTTCTCATTCGCGAGGGCGGTGGTGCCCACGCTGACTTTAGCTTCATGCCTGCCGTGAACGCTGCGCTCAACGCCACCGCGGCCACGTTGCTCGTCCTCGGATTCGCGGCGATTCGAAGTGGCCGCCGTGAGCTTCACAAGCGGCTCATGGTCTCGGCCTTCGCAGCCTCCGCAGTATTCCTCGTCGGCTACGTCCTCTACCACTACGCCCACGGTGACACCCAGTACCAGGGAGTGGGCGCCATTCGCACCGTCTACTTCACCGTTCTGATCACCCACGTCGTCCTGTCGATCGTGATGCTCCCGATGATCCTAACGACGTTCTACCTCGCCACACGCGAGCGTTTCGCTGCGCACAAACGGCTAGCAAGATGGACCTTGCCAATCTGGCTGTATGTATCGGTCACGGGAGTCGTGATCTACTTCATGCTCCGCCCCTAGCAGCGACAGCGACAGTGTCAGTGTCAGCGTCAGCGTCAGCGTCAGCGTCAGTGTCAGCGACGGTGTCAGTGCTAGAGTCAGTTATCCGAGTTCTTTGGTGGTTTCGCTAGGCATGTCTCAATCTCCGAACCGCGATGATCCCTTCCACGATCATCCACAACAACAGCACGAGCAGCAGGGTCGCTAACGCGGCCAGCGGAGCGTTACCCTCGGCGAGGAACTGCTGGAGCTTGGTGACCAGCGCCAGGGCTGCGATTGGCATCACGAGGACCATCGGGATGACCAGCGGCCACACCGGTCGTTTCCGAGCGAAGAAGTAGAGCGACAGCGTCATCAGCGTGAGCGCCGCCAGCAGCTGGTTGCTCGCGCCGAAGATCGGCCATAGCACCCAGCCGACGGCCCTGGCCTGACCCGTCGCAGGATCCGGGGTCTCGGCGAGTGCTAGGTACATCGCCGGCACGACCGCGATGATCGTCGCGATGTAGCGATTGGTCAGCGGCTTGATTCGGAGCGCCGCACCGAGCTCGCTGAGAATGAAGCGTTGAATCCGTGTTGCAGTGTCGAGCGACGTGGCGGCAAACGCGATGACGAGAACCGCCATCAGCGTGCGCGCGAGCTCCGAAGACAAACCAACCGCTTCGAGGAACGCTCCGCCGCCGAGCACGAATGCAGCCGCCTTGTTGCCTCCAGCGTGTGCCCAGCTGTCGTAGTAGACCGCCCAGCTGAGATCAGCGACCGCGCCTTGCCCGGGCAGTGAGCATGCGCCGACCAAGCCGATGCCGGCAACTGCGGCAAGCGTGGACGCCAGGGCAAGTGAGCCTTCACCCAGCATCGCGCCGTAGCCGATCAAGCGGGAGTCGGACAGGCGGTCGATTTGCTTCGAGGTCGTTCCCGATGACACGAGGCCGTGGAAGCCACTGATCGCCCCGCATGCAATCGTGACGAACAAGATTGGGAAGATCGAAGGCGCCCCGGCTTCGGGAGCGCGGTACACCGGGGCGTCGAAGTTCGGATGCGCGATGAGGACGCCGAGGAACAAGAGCCCCAGTCCGACGAAGAGTTGGTGACTGTTGATGTAGTCGCGCGGTTGAAGCAGTACCCAGACCGGCAAGAGGCTGGCAATCGCGGAATAGATGAGCAGAAAGAAGATCCACCCCGTTGTTGCCGTGTGCTTGTCGACCCCCATCGCCACGAAGTCGATCGGCACCTTCGTTCCGACCCATACGAAGAAGTAGAGCACGGCGAGCGCGATCAACGATGGCCAGAGGATGTTCGCGCCACGCTTGTAGACGAGCCATCCGATCACGACGGCGACGATGATCTGGATGTTGATCGGGATGACGCTGGTCGGTTGGCTGACGAACAGCCCGGCAATCGCCATCGCAAAGACCGCGAGCACGAGCCAGATCAGTACCAGCACGAAGCACATGAACAAGATGCGAGCCCGCGCGCTGATCGTCTTGGCCGTGATGTCCGCGATCGAGCGACCCTTCTCACGGATGCTCGCGACCAGCGCGCCGAAGTCGTGCGCCGCACCCATGAAGATCGTGCCCAGGACGACCCAAACGAGAGCGGGTCCCCAGCCCCAGTACGCCGCCACGCAAGGCCCGATGATCGGCGCTGCTCCCGCAATGGATGTGAAGTGGTGTCCGAACAGGACGGCGCGTTGCGTGGGCACGAAGTCGACCCCGTCTCTGAGCTCGTGCGCCGGCGTGACGATGTCCTCTTGGTCTTGGTAGATACGCTCGCCGAGGAATCGCGCGTAGAATCGATACGCGATCACGAATGAACCCAGGACCAGAGCTGCTGCCAACGCTGCCATTTGTCGCGTTGGTCGGCTTTTTTCGCCTTTTGGTCAAGCACAAACCCGCTTTCCTTTGCGAGGAAAAACGCTAAGGTCCCGGCATGAGTGGGACCTTTCGACCCCATGGCACATGGACCGCCCTGACGACGCCGTTCTCCACGGACCGGCAGGTCGACTACGATTCGCTGCGTCGGCTGATCGAATTTCAGGTGCAAGAAGGCGTCGACGGAGTTCTCCCCTGCGGCACGACAGGCGAATCGCCGACCCTGTCGTGGCAAGAGCAGGATGCGGTCATCGATGCCACGGTGCGCGCGGTGGAAGGGCGCACGGGTGTCCTGGCCGGTGCGGGCAGCAACAACACGCAAGAGGCGATTCGCGCCAGCACGCAGGCCCGCGAAGCCGGGGCCACCGCGGTGCTTTTGGTGGACTGCTACTACAACGGCCCTTCGAGCCTCGAGCTGCGCACCGAGTACTACGAGCGAATCCTCGAGAATGTGCCCGACATTCCCGTCGTGCCCTACGTGATCCCGGGGCGCAGCGGGTGTGCGCTTTCCGCGGCCGACCTCGCCATTCTGCACCTCAACGACCCCAAGCGGGTGCCTGCCGTCAAGCAGGCCACCGGCGATCTCGAGCGCATGCGCTTGGACCGTCAGCTCGCAGGGCCGGCCCTGAGCATTCTTTCGGGCGATGACGAGCTGACACTCACCATGATGCGCGATGAGGACATCCGTGGTTGCGGCGTGATTAGCGTGCTCTCGAACATCGCGCCGGGCGCCATTGGTCAGATGGTCCGAGCGCAGGTGTCCGGCGACACCGAAGAGACGCAGCGGCTTGCGCAGGCGCTCGCCCCCATGCTCCGGATCGTGACCTGTTCGGTCACGGCGGTGCGGACGCTGCCAAACGGGCAGAGCGTCGAGCTCACCGACAAGTTCAGAAACCCCGTACCGGTGAAGACCATGATGGCGGGGCTCGGGATGATCGACTCTACCAAGCGTCCGCCGCTTGGCCGCATGAGCCCAACCGCAGTGGCGCGGTGCCGGGAAGCGCTGCGAGAAGTGCACGGTGCCGACCCAGGTATCCTCGGCCCGATCGAGGAGGCGTTCGACGTGCGCATCGACCAGCGCCTCGGGGACGATGCGAAATGGTCAGCGCTCGCGCGTTGAGGGGACCGTGTACGGCGCGCTGATTCGTCCGCTGCTGTATCTGCTTCCCGCAGAGGCCGCCCATCATTTCGCATTTGCTTGTCTGCGATGCGACCATGCCTCACGCGTGCGAGCCCTCGGCCTCGACTTCCCAAACCCAATCGGTTTGGCCGCGGGGTTCGACAAGGACGCGATTGGGTACGAAGCGTTGGGGGCGATGGGCTTCGGCTTCGTCGAGGTAGGGACGCTGACGGGACAGCCGCAGCCGGGTAATCCGACGCCGCGACTGTTCCGGCTTCCGAAAGACCGCGCGTTGGTGAACCGCATGGGCTTCAACAACCGCGGCTCCGCGGATGCCGTTGCAAGGCTGCGGCGACCCCACCAGACAATCGTCGGCGTCAATATTGGCAGAACGAAGCTCGTCCCCGAAGAGGAGGCGATCGGTGATTACGTGGCGAGCGCCAAGCGGCTGGGGCCGCTCGCCGACTACGTGGTGGTCAATGTGAGCTCGCCCAACACCCCGGGCCTACGCAACCTCCAGGCCACGGAAAAGCTACGCCCGCTGCTCAGCGCAGTTCGTGAAGCACTTAATGAAGTGTCGCCGGCAGGCCGCGTCCCGCTGTTGGTGAAAATAGCACCCGACTTGGCCGACGAGGACGTCGATGCTGTTGCAGAGCTAGCGCTCGACCTCGGCCTCGACGGCATCATCGCCACCAACACGACCATCCGGCGAGACCGACTCGCAAGCGACGCCGGCGAAGTCGAACGCTGCGGCGCCGGCGGACTGAGCGGCCCTCCGGTGTACGAGCGCTCACTCGAAGTGCTGAAGCGTCTGCGCACCAAGGCCGGCGACAAGCTCGTACTGATTTCGGTCGGCGGAATCGAAACCGCCGAGCAAGCCTGGGAGCGGATCCAAGCCGGGGCGACGCTGGTGCAGATCTATACGGCGTTGATCTACGAGGGCCCGTTCCTGCCGAGCCGTTTGGCGACGGGCGTTGCCCAACTCGCGCGTCAGCACCAGTGTTAGTTACACCACCCGCCCACCCCCACCCGTAATCCTCCCTGCCGCGCCCGTCGCTTCGCTTGGGCTTGGCGGCGCGTTCGCGCCGGGCTTCGCCCTTCGGGCTCGCGCTGCCGCGCGTGGCTTGCAGCGTCAGCGTCAGTGCCGGCGTCCGCTACTCTCGCCCGCCGACTACCGCGGCTGCGACCGAGTCGGACCACACATTGACCGTGGTCCGGAGCATGTCGAGGATGCGGTCTACCGCGAGGATCAACGCGACGGCGCTCGTTGGCAGGCCTACCGCGTTGAGCACCACGACCATCATGACCATGCCAGCGTGGGGGATGCCGGCGGCGCCGATGCTGGCCAGCAAGGCCGTCAGCGCGATGATGGCTTGCTGAGCCAGGTTGAGGTCGACGCCGTAGACCTGCGCGATGAATAGGACCGCCACAGCTTCGTAAAGCGCGGTGCCATCCATGTTGATCGTCGCGCCGAGCGGGAGCACGAAGGACGTCACCTCCGGCTTCACGCCTGCGCCTTCCACCTCCTGCATCGTGAGCGGGAGGGTGCCGTTGCTCGATGCTGTGCTGAAGGCGGTCACCAGTGCGGTGGTCAGCCTCTTCGCGTACTGGATCGGCGAGCGGCCTGTGGCGAGTTTCAGGATCGTTGGCAGGGTCACCGTCGCGTGAATCAAAAGCGCGATGAAGACGGTCAGGACGTACCATCCCAGGACCTGAAACGCGGCCGGGCCTTTGCCGGCGGCTGCGTACAGTGTGAAGCCGAACACGCCAATCGGAGCGAACTTCACCACGAAGAGCGTCATCTGCATCATCACGTCGAACAGGCCCGAAAAGAAGCGCCGCACCACGCTGGCGTCCTTCGACCCTTCGCGATGCTCGGCTAGCCCGATGAACACGCCGATCAGAAGGGAGAAAAAGATGACCGGGAGCATGTCGCCCTCGGTGGCGGCGGCGAGCGGGTTCTTGGGGATCAGGCTCTCGAGCTGCTCCCACAGTACGACCCCGATGCTGCTCGGGGTCTCGGCAAGCAGCACACCGCCCGCGCCTTCTTCGAGCAGGGCCAGCTCCGCGCCCTCGCCAGGCCGGATGATGTTCACCACCACGATGCCCGTCACGATCGCCAGGAAGCTGGTCGTCAGATAGAAGGCGATCGCGCGGCCGCCGATCGAGCCCAGGGTCCGCAGGTCGCCCATGCCGGTCACGCCTGTGATGAGCGACGAGACGATCAAAGGGACCACGAGCATCTGCAGGAGCCTGAGGAAGAGATCTCCGATCTCCTTGCCGATGAGGGCCGCCATGCTGACGATGTCCGCATCGACCATGCCCTGTCCGCCGGCCCAGTTGAGCCCCAGCCCCAGGACAGCGCCTAGACCCATCGCGATCAGGATCCAATGATGGAGTTGCAGTCGTTTCACTGGCGCGCATTATGCGGACGCCTCCCTTCGATGTAAAACCAACCCATGAGCAACGAGAATCCAGACAAAGGCCCGCTATTGGAGCTGCGGGGAGCGCTCGACGCCCTCGACCACGAGCTACTGGAGCTGTTGGTCCGGAGGATGGACATCGTGGGGGACATCGCTGCGCGCAAACGCTCGCACGGCGTCCGGATTCGTGACCTCGCTCGCGAGCGCCGGGTTCTCGACGATCGCTGCGCCCGCGCCGAGGAGCTCGGTCTGCCCACCGAGAGCGTCGAATCGGTGTGGCGGCAATTGATGCTGATGAGCCGAGAACGTCAAGCCGCGCTCCGCACCGAAGTCCCGCTCGATGTCAAGCCGAGGACGATCGCCATCATTGGCGGCGAGGGTGGGATGGGCCGCTCGCTGAACACCTTGTTTTCCGATCTCGGTCACGACGTGCTGAGTGCCGATCTGCAGACCGAGCTTCGGCCTGCCGAGGCCGCCGCACGGGCGGATGTCGTGATCGTGAGCGTCCCGATCCGCGACACGCGCGCAGTCATCGAGCAAGTCGGGCCCCTGGTTCGCAAGGACGCGCTCCTCATGGACGTCACGTCGATTAAGACCGACCCGATGGCCGCGATGCTGGCGTCGACCGAGGCGAGCGTCATTGGAACCCACCCGATGTTCGGCCCTGGGGTCAACACGTACCAGGGCCAGCGCCTGGTGATCTGTCCCGGTCGCGGAGACGCCTGGCTAGATTGGGCTCGGCAGATGTTCAGCGCGCGCGGCCTGGTCATTTCGGAGGCGACGCCTGCTGAGCACGACTCGATGATGGCGATCGTGCAAGTCCTGCATCATTTCAAGACGCAGGTGCTGGGGATGGCGCTGAGCCGTGCCGGCACGCCGCTCGAAGAAACGCTGCGCTTCACGTCACCGGCGTACCTGCTCGAGACCTACGTGACCGGCCGCCATTTCGCGCAGTCCCCCGAGCTCTACGGACCCATCGAAATGCTCAATCCGGACTCGAAGCGAGTGATTGAAGAGTTTGGCAAGGCCGCGGCGGATCTCGCGGAAATCCTTGCCGATGGCGATCAGGAAGCGTTCGACCAGGTGTTTGCCGACGTTCGCGAGTTCTTCGGAGAGTTCACCGAAGAGGCCCTCGAACAGAGCGGCTTCCTGATCGACCGCCTCGTCGAGCTCAGCGCCGGGCGCTCGTCCACCTAGAGAGTCGATTGACGCTGGTGAGCGCATCTGCCATTCCCTCAGCATGGTGCAAGTTGCGATACACGGGGCAGCGGGTCGCATGGGGCAAAGCATCGCCTCGGTCTTGAACGACGACCCCGAGGCGAACCTAGTCGCCGCGATGGATCGCGAGGGCAGTGAGCTGATCGGTCGCGACATGGGCCAGCTCATGGGCGGGGCGCCTTCGGGGGTCTCAGTCACGTCTGACGTGGAAGAGTTCCTGAGCAATGTCGAGGTCGTCGTCGACTTCAGCATTGCGTCCGCGACCGCAAAGCTCCTCCCACTCTGCGCGGGGCAGCACATTCCAATGGTCATCGGAACCACCGGGCTCGATGCGGAGACGCGTGCCGGCCTCGAGCGAGCAGCCGAGCGGGTGCCGATCGTGTTTGCTCCCAACTACAGCCAAGGGGTCAACGCACTGTACTTTCTAGCTGCGCGGGCAACCGAGCTCCTCGGGCCGACCTTTGACGCCGAGATCGTGGAGATCCACCATCGGCACAAGGTCGACGCCCCGAGCGGGACTGCGGTTCGTCTCGGCGAGGTGGTGGCCCAAGCGAAGGAGCTCGACCCTGAACAGGTGGTGAGTCACGGCCGAAGCGGCCAGGTCGGAGCGAGGCCTCAGCAAGAGGTGGGCGTGATGGCGCTCCGAGGCGGCGACGTCGTGGGCGAGCACACCCTTTATCTCGTAGGAGAAGGCGAGCGTATCGAGCTCACCCATCGCGCGACCGACCGGTCGATCTTCGCGCGCGGAGCGGTCCGGGCGGCGCGTTGGGTCGTCGGCCGGCCTGCGGGCCTCTACGACATGGCCGACGTGATGGGGATTCCCCGCTAGGCGCAACGGCGCAAGAATTCTGATACGGTAAGGGCGCGTCATGGATTGTCCCCAATGTGGAGCTGAAGTTCCGTCCGACGATTCGTTCTGCGGCAAATGTGGTTACGCCAGGCGCGATCACGGTCCCGAGCGCCTAGATCAGTCCCGCATTCGCATGCACGAGGAGCGCGAGCCGGCGGCGCAACCAGAGGCACCCCGGTCCTCGTCGCAGCAACGCATTCGGAAGCACACGGTTCTCGGAATGCCGTCGGCAGCGGGCGCGCCTCCGGCCGGAAGCCCCGCTCCACCGTCAGCTCCTGCACCGTCAGCCCCACCGCCGCCCCCTCCCGCCGCGCTCACCTCGCGGCGTTCGGGGCGCACTCGCACGCCACAGAAGACGATGCTCGGCATCCCGCGTCCGGACTTTCCCGAGCCGCCCGCCGAGGCGATCGACACCGAGCAGAGCACGCCTGCCGCAGTTGAAAGCGACGCACCGGCCGAACCGGCGACCCCGAGTCATCGCACGCGCGCCCGCGTTCGCTACGACAGCGCCAACGAGCCGCTACCCATGATCCACCGGAGAAACAAGGCGCTCCGTGGCCTCGCGCTTCTCGTCCTTCTGGCGGCGGCCTGGCTCGGCTACCGCTTTCTAACGCTGAATGGCTAGTACCGCGCTAGACAGTCAGATGCCGTGCCACGCCTGCGGGAAGAACAATCCGCCGGAGTCCAAGTTCTGTGGGAAGTGCGGAACGCCGCTGACGTCCGGCGCGCCCAAGCCGGGGGACATCATTGCGGATCGCTATCGCGTGGTGGCACCCATCGGGCGCGGCGCCATGGGCACCGTGTACCGCGCCGAGCACGTGCAGATCAGCAAGGTGATGGCGATCAAGTTGCTACACCGCGAGCTCGAGCAGAACCCGGAGAACGTCGCGCGCTTCCATCGCGAAGCCGAATCGGCCTCACGTCTCAATCATCCGAACACGGTGCATGTGTTCGACTTCGGGCGCACCAAGTCCGGGTCGCTCTACCTGGTGATGGAGTACGTCGATGGCGACGACCTAGCCAAAGTCCTCGACAACGACGGGCCGATGCCCTTCGGACGCGTGGCGTATCTGTGCGCCCAGGTCGCGGGGTCCGTTGAGGACGCGCATGCGGCGGGGATCGTTCACCGCGACCTCAAGCCCGAGAACATCGTCATCACCGAGGGACGCGACGGCGAGACGGCCAAGGTGCTGGATTTCGGCTTGGCCAAGCTCTTCGAAGGAAACGTCGAAGCGCAGGTCACCAGCAGCGGCACCATCGTTGGTACCCCTTACTACATGTCGCCCGAGCAGATTCAGGGACAAGATCTCGACGGACGAAGCGACGTCTATGCGATCGGCGCGATCATGTATGAGTGCGTGGTAGGCAAGCCGCCGTTCGAGGCACCGAATCCCGTTGGTGTTCTGTCGAAGCACTTGTCGGAGGAGCCACTCCGTCCTTCCGCCCGGTCGCCCCTGTCGGTGCCGGCCGAAGCCGACGAGATCATCCTGCGCTGTCTCGAGAAAGACCCTGATCGCCGCTACCAAACCGCCGAGGAGGTCCGGCAAGCCTTGATCGAGTATCTCGCGACGGTTGGTTCTGGGGATTGGCGGCTCAGTGGAGTGGGGCAGGCACCCTTCGGCAGCGGCGAGCGCCGCGTCGACGGGCCTGATTCGCTTTTCAAGCCCAAGCGCAGGCTTTGGCAGTTGATCTTGCTGTTTCTGTTGGCGGGTGCTGGCATCGCAGCGTGGCAACTCGCAGCCCGTGGCCCTTCGGAGGTCGAACCCAACCACGCGCCGAAGAATGCGACGCGTCTCCCTGAGAACACGGAGATGGAAGCCTACCTCGGTCAGCGCATCAGCGAAGACTCGGGCGACGTCGACCTGTTCGAGATGGAACACCTGGGGACCAGGCGTCGTTCGGCGGACATCGAGGTGAGCTCGATCCCAAACATGGATGTGGTGCTCGAGCTTCTGAGGCCCGGCCAAGAAGAGCCCCTCGTCGTGGCCGACTCGCGCGGGTTGGGGCGGGGCGAACGCTTGCCCAACGTTCCCATCGAGCCCGGGCGGTATTTGATCCGCGTCCGTGAACGGAGCGTCGGAAGCGAGTTGCCGACCGAGAACGTCTCCGACGCGTACTACGTCCGATGGCGGCTCCTCGTCGACGACGGCACCTTCGAGAACGAGTTCAACGACTCGCTCGAGCTTGCAGAGCCACTCGGTCTTGGCAGCGAGCGGCGAGGGTGGATCGGTTGGCGAGGCGACGTCGACACGTATTGCCTGAGCGAGGACACAGAGCGCGTGCTTGCGCAGGTTAGCGCACTAGCCGAGGTCGACTTGGTCCTCCGCGTGGTCGATCAACGAACCGCTCGTAGCGGCAAGGTTGATGCTAAGGGCGCTGGTCGCGGTGAGACCAGCGAGACCTGGCGTAACGTCGAAGCTGGGAAGCTATGCGTCGAGGTTTCCGCCGACGCGAGCGATGAGAGGGGCCGCGCGGCGCAGCCCGACGACACGTATGGCGTGCGTTTCATCACTGCCCCCGAGCGCTAGATGCGGATTTCCGACCTCGACTACGATCTTCCCGACGAGCTGGTCGCACAGGAACCTCTGGCCAAGCGAGACGCATCGCGCATGCTGTTGCTGGACGTCGCCGCCGATGAAGTCGAAGACCGTCTCTTCACGGAGTTGCCAGGGCTGCTCCCGCCGAGCCTGTTTGTGTTCAACGACACGCGGGTTTTCCCGGCGCGACTCCTTGGCCACAAGACCACTGGCGGACGGGTGGAGCTTCTGTTGCTCAGAAAGACCGGGGGCGCCCCCGATCGATGGCTTGCTATGGGCCGCTCGTCGAAGGGCCTGCGCGCCGGGATGGAGCTCATGCTCTGTGAGGGCCAACTCACGGCTCGCGTCTTTCGCGCGCTCGACCACGGACAGTTGGAGGTCGACCTCCAGGGTGAAGGGGAGGTTGACGCGCTGATTGAGCAGGTTGGCGAAGTGCCCCTGCCGCCCTACATCCGGCGCGAGGCGGCTGAGGCCGATCGGCGCCGCTACCAGACGGTCTACGCGCGCAAGTCGGGGGCGGTCGCTGCCCCGACAGCCGGTCTTCACTTCACCAAGAGCACCTTGAGCGCGCTCGAAGGAGCCGGGCACGAAACGGCCTACGTGACACTGCACGTCGGACCCGGCACATTCCGGCCGGTTCAAGTCGACTCCCTGGATGAGCACGAGATGCATGAAGAAGCGTACGAAGTTTCGGAGGCCACCGTCGCAGCCATCGCGCGCGCTCGGGACGAAGGGCGACCCGTCGTCGCGGTCGGCACTACGGTCGTTCGCACGCTCGAATCGTCGGTCGACGCCGAAGGCAATCCCGTGGCGGGTTTTGATACGACGCGGCTCTTCATTCGCCCGCCCTGTCGATTCCACGTGGTCGACCACCTCGTCACCAACTTCCACCTTCCGCGCTCCACCCTGTTGGCCCTGGTGATGGCCTTTGCAGGGGTCGATCTCACGCGCCGGGCGTATAGCGAAGCCGCCGAGCGGCGTTATCGCTTTTACAGCTACGGCGACGCGATGTTGATCAGAGGCGGAGCGCGATGAGCCTTCCGACCCCTGGGTTTGCGTTTCGAGTCGATGCTGTTGACGGCGATGCACGGTGCGGAGAACTGACAACGCCTCGCGCCACCATTGAAACGCCCGCGTTCATGCCGGTCGGAACCCAGGCCACCGTCAAGTCCCTGACGCCGGATGATGTCGCCTCGACGGGTGCGCGAATCATTTTGGCCAACACCTATCATCTCTGGCTTCGCCCGGGCGCCGAGTCGGTGGCCTCTCACGGGGGTGTTGTCGGGTTCATGAAGTGGCCGCACGCGCTGCTGACCGACAGCGGCGGCTATCAGGTGTTCTCGCTGGCCAAGCATCGAACCATCGACGACGACGGCATCACTTTTCGCTCTCACCTCGACGGCACCTTGCACCGGCTCACGCCGGAAGAGGCGATGCGCGTGCAGGCGTTGCTCGGTTCGGACATCGCGATGGTGCTCGACGAATGTCCGGCCGGGGGCGCGCCGCGCGACGTGGTTCAGCTTGCGATGGCGCGCACCACCGACTGGGCCGAACGTTGCTTGCAGACCGAGCCGGCCCAGGGCCAAGCCCGGTTCGGCATCGTTCAAGGGGGGACCGAGCTCGATCTGCGGATGTCGCATTTGCAGACCATCGCGGCGCTCGACTTCGACGGGGTCGCCTTGGGGGGGTTTTCCGTCGGAGAGCCTCCCGCGCAGATGTACGAGTTGCTGAGCCAGATGGGTCCCGCGATGCCGGCCGACCGCCCCCGGTACCTAATGGGTGTAGGTACGCCGTCCGACCTCCTTCGAGCGCTGTCGAGCGGTATCGATCTCTTCGATTGCGTCCTGCCGACTCGCAACGCGCGTAACGGGCAGGCGCTCACCTGGGGAGGCCGGGTGAACCTCAAGCAGGCAAGGCACCGCGACGACGCGAGCGCCCTCGATGCTCGCTGCGATTGCTCGGTGTGCACGACGTACTCCCGGGCGTATCTTCGCCATCTCTTCAAAGCCGACGAGATGCTTGGCCCGCGGCTGATCTCCCTGCATAACTTGCACTTCTACGGCTCGCTGATGCGCAAAGCGCGCGAAATGATTCGTGTCGGCGAGCTGGGCCCCTGGGTCGAGGCGACCCTTGCAGGGATGCAAGAGCTCGACGAAATCGGCGGCTCGGACGATTGACGAGTTTCTGGCTGCGGGGTATGGCCCGACCTTCAGCGGTCGATCGGGCGGCTAGAAGGTAGGGGCATGACACAGATCAAACGCGCACTGATATCGGTCTCCGACAAGATGGGCGTCGTCGAGTTTGCGAAGGGACTTTCCGAGGCAGGCGTCGAGATTCTTTCCACGGGGGGTACAGCCCGGGCGCTTCGTGAGGGCGGGGTTCCGGTCATCGACGTCTCCGAATACACCGAGTCGCCTGAGATCATGGACGGTCGCGTCAAGACCCTGCACCCGCGGGTCCATGGCGGGATTCTCATGCGCGATAGCGGCGAGGATCGCGACGCCCTCGGCGGTATCGGCGGCAAGCCCATCGACCTCGTGTGCGTGAACCTCTATCCCTTCGAGCAAACGGTTGCTCGGGGCGCGTCCCATGACGAGACGATCGAGAACATCGATATTGGTGGTCCGTCGATGGTCCGAAGCGCCGCCAAGAATCAGGCGCGTGTCACGGTCGTCACCGAGCCGGGCGACTATGCCGAGGTGCTGGCCGCGGTGAAGTCCGGCGATGGGCCGAACGCGTCGCTGCGAGCGCGCCTGGCGGCCAAGGCATTCACGCAGACAGCGGCGTATGACGGCGCCATTTCCGCTTACCTGACATCGCAGGGCAGCGACTCGAAGTTCCCCGGTGCGCTGACCTTGAGCTTCACCAAAGCCTACGACGTTCGCTACGGCGAGAACCCGCACCAGCAGGGCGCCTTCTACATCGAGCGCAATGCGCCCGCCGGAAGCCTGGCCTTGGCCGAGTCTCTTGGCGCTGGCGGCAAGGAGCTTTCCTTCAACAACATCGTCGACGTCGACGCCACCATCGAAGCGGTACGTGAGTTCGAGGGGCCTGCAGCGGTCGTGGTGAAGCACACGAATCCCTGCGGGGTAGCCACTGCGGCGACCCTCGAAGAGGCGTATCGAATCGCTCGCGAGGCGGACGCGCAGAGCGCCTTCGGCGGAATCGTCGCGCTGAACCGTGAGGTCGACGAGGCGACGGCCAACGCGGTCGCCGAGACCTTCATCGAGTGCGTCATCGCCCCAGGCTTTGCCCCGGCGGCGCTCGAGCGGCTTCAGAAGAAGAAAAACCTTCGCATTCTCGCAACGGGAGAATGGCTTCCGGCCGATTACGCCGCGTTGCAGTTCAAGCGCGTCGGCGGAGGTTTGGTCGCGCAGGATCGCGACGCGACCGGCCCGAGCGAAGTGCGCGCCGGAAAGGTCGTCACCAGGCGTCAGCCCACCGACGATGAGATGCGCGCTCTCGACTTCGCATGGCGCGTTTGCAAGCACGTGAAGTCCAACGCGATCATCTTTGCCAAGCCCGACCGCACGGTTGGCGTAGGCGCCGGCCAGATGGCCCGTGTCACCGCCGTGGGCATCGCAGCCCAGAAGTCCGGAGAACTCTCGAAGGGCGCCGTGATGGCCTCGGACGCCTTTTTTCCGTTCCCCGACGGCATCGAGGCCGCCGCCAAGGTGGGCATCACCGCGGTGGTGCACCCCGGTGGCTCCAAGGGCGACGACAAAGTGATCGCAGCCGCCGACGCAGCCGACATCGCCATGGTGTTCACGGGCGTTCGCCACTTCCGGCACTAACGATGCGCGTTCTCATCGTTGGAGGAGGGGCACGCGAGCACGCTTTGGCATGGCGCCTTTCGCAGGACCCAGGCGTCGAAGTCATTGGAGCGCCCGGCAATGCGGGGATCGCCGCGGTCGGACGGACGACGGACGTCGACCCAACCGACGCGGGCCAAGTCGTGGCACTGGCCAAGCAAGAGTCCGCGGACCTGGTGGTCGTCGGCCCGGAAGCGCCCTTGGTGGCGGGCGTGGTGGACGCGCTACGCGACAATGCGATTGATGCCTTCGGCCCCGATCGCGAGGCCGCCCAACTAGAGGGCTCCAAGATCTTCTCCAAGGAGTTCATGGACCGCCACGACATCCCGACCGCAGGCTTCGCGGTCTTCGATGATGCGGACGCCGCCACACGTTACATCGAGGAGGCCAACCGACCGCTCGTGGTGAAGGCCGATGGCCTCGCCGCGGGGAAGGGCGTCATCGTCGCCAGCAACGCGAAGGAAGCGATCGACGGCGTCGACCGCATCATGCGCGAGCGCGCCTTCGGCGATGCGGGCGATCGCGTGTTGATCGAGGAGTGCCTCGTCGGTCAAGAAGTGAGCTACCACGTCATCTCCGACGGCGAACGCTTCATCCCGCTCGCGCCAGCCCAGGATCACAAGCGCGCCTTCGACGGTGACAAAGGTCCGAACACCGGCGGCATGGGCGCCTATTCGCCGCCGCCCGTCGTGACGCCCGAGATCGAGCAAAAGATCCTCGACCGCGTCATCGAGCCAACGCTGCGCGGCATGGCGGCCGAAGGGCGTCCCTTCCGCGGCGCACTGTTCGTCGGGCTCATGATCGTCGACGGCGAGCCGCTCGTGCTGGAGTACAACACGCGATTCGGCGACCCCGAGTGCCAGACCCTCATGACGCGTTGGAAGGGATCGATCATGCCGCTGATCCGAGGTTCCGCGCAGGGCGATTTCGGCCGACTGACACCCGAGTGGGAGGCCCCGGCTTCGCTGTGCGTCGTGCTCGCGGCGGGTGGCTACCCAGGCAGCTATGCCAAGGGGAAGGTCATCACCGGCCTCGAGGAAGCGTCCGCGCTCCCGCAGGTGACGGTCTTCCACGCGGGCACCGCGCTCGACGGCGACAATGTCGTGACCTCAGGAGGGCGCGTGCTTTCGGTTACGGCCATTGGCGAAACGATCGACGAGGCCGCCGAACGCGCCTACGAGGCCGCGGGGAAGATCGAGTTCGAAGGCAAGCAGCTTCGCCAGGACATCGGCTGGCGGGCCCGCACCCGCTGATGGCCGACCTGGCCGCGTTCGTGAAGGTCTTGGAGGAGGGCGGGGTCCTGGCCTGCCCGACCGAGACCTGGCTCGGCTTGCTGGCCGACGCCCGCAACGACAGGGCCCTCGAACGCGTCGCTGAGCTCAAGGGCCGGCCAGCCGATATGCCGATCGCCTTGCTTCTGCCCGATGCCCGGGCCGTCGCCGAGGTCGCCTCGTCCCCTTCCAGGGAGGCGCGGGGGCTAATGGAAGTGTACTGGCCCGGCCCGCTAACGATACTTCTAGCGGCCAAGCCCGGCTTGAGCCCACGGCTCACGAGGGACGGCAAGGTCGGCGTTCGCGTGCCGGGTCCGAGCCCCGCGGCCGACTTGGCGCGGGCGTTCGGGCACCCCCTGACCGCGACCAGCGCCAATCTGAGCGGTGAGCCCCCGCTACGAAGCGCGGCCGAGCTTCCGCAGGCCATGGCCAAAGGGCTCGGCGGGCTGGTGCCTGGAGTCTCGCCTGGCGGCGCTCCCTCGACCCTGATCGACACCACGACGAGCCCGATGCGGATCATCCGCGCCGGCGCCATCGAGTTTGACCCGGCCGCTCTTTGACACGGGCAGGCCTACTGCGTCACTCTTCGCTTACGGAGGACCGATGGCGCTGATCGAAACCGAAGAAGCTGCACGTCGCTTGGCACGAGCGATCTCGAGTGACCTTGCTCTCTACAACGAGGACAAGATTGCCGATGGAGTTCGAAACGACAATCTTTTCGATGTGATGGCCGACGAAGTTCAAGAAGGTCGTGACCTTTTTCAGAGCCGCGTTGCGCCCGAGCTCCTCGCTCGCAATCTCTACGACCGCGCGATCATCGACCTCCTGGTCCGCTCCAAGGCACACGTCGAATCCCCGATGTGGTAGGCCTCCC
>JAFDFW010000884.1 GCA_019309605.1 Deltaproteobacteria bacterium
TCGGCGCGAAGAAGGATCCTGATGGATGAAGCGCGCGCCCACAGTGACGAGATCAACGAACTCCATGACACCGACTACGAACCCGTGTTCAAGTAGTTGGGGTCCAAGGGCCGCTCTAAGTGCCGGTCATCCGTAGCCACATGGTGGCCAGCATTGCCGCGACCATGAGTGCGAGGGCTATGGTTCCGACGATGTCCTCGACGCGCTTTCGTCGCTGACCGTTTTCGAGCCATCTAGGAACTATCGCGTCGTCGATCGAAGTTTCGGAAGGCAACGGGGCGGGCGGAGGCATGGGTCGCTGGAGGAGCGGATCCGGCAGCGTAGGGGCTCGGTTGATCACTTCGCTCCACTGCTCGGGCTCGGTTGATCACTTCGCTCCACTGCTCTTGGCGCACGCCGGGGCTCTTCACAACGTGGCTCACGTCGCCCTCTCCGGATGTACCCTCTCGTCGAACGCGAACCACCTTGGTTGTGGTGTCTCTACGCTTCTTTCGGAAATGACTCGGGCGTCGTGTCGCCTTGTCAGACTTTCCAGGGCTTCCTGGGAGCTCCGGGTCTTCGTCGGGATGAGGCACGAGTTTGTTTCCTTCCACCGCCCCCGACGGCTTCGCTTTCGAGTATACGGCTCAATTGTTCAGTGTCATCGAAGAGCTCCAGTTTTCGAGACTTCGCTTACAATAAAAAAATGGATTCGATCGAGGCAGTAGAAGAGATCGATGGCGACTTCGACGGTCGCGTGGTGTTCACCTGCGAGCACGCGTCAGCAGAGCTGCCTGAGCCATGGCTGTGGCCAGACGAAGATCGCTGGCTCATCGACACACATTGGGCGAGCGACATCGGCGCCGCCCCGTTCACGCGAAGGGTCGCTCAATTGATGAACGCTCCAGCCGTGCTGTCACGGTTTTCGCGGCTTTTAGTCGATCCAAACCGGCCTCTCGATTCGGACACGCTGTTTCGAGAAAACGCTGAAGGCAGGACGGTGCACCTGAATGAGGCGCTCCTCGAAGCGGAGCGCGTACGCCGAATCGAGCGCTTCTATCATCCGTATCACGCTGCGGTAAGCGCCATGGTGGAGCGGAGCCGTGGCGACACGGTGTTCTCTATCCACACCTTTACCGACAAGTACGAAGGCGATGCTCGGATCTTGGAGATCGGTGTGCTTTTCGACGACGACGAGGAGCCCGCGCTGAGGCTCGTGCGTCATCTCGAGGAGGCAGGCTTTCATGTCCTGGAGAACGAGCCCTGGTCGGGCAAAGCTGGGCTCGCCTATTCCCCGGTGCGCCATGCCCAGGAGTTCGGGCGCTCCGCGCTCGAGATCGAAGCGCGCCAAGATCTGATCGTCGACGAATCATTTTCCGCGCGGCTAGCGGAAGCGCTCGCCAGCTTCTTCTCGTAAGCTTTGCGCCATGCATCGCCTACGCTCCGAACAGACCGGGATCTCGTACCTGTCGACCGGGGCCCAAGACGCGCCCCTGGTGGTTTGCCTCCATGGTTTTCCAGACAT
Source organism: Deltaproteobacteria bacterium (assembly GCA_019309605.1). Taxonomy (GTDB): domain Bacteria; phylum Myxococcota_A; class Polyangia; order Polyangiales; family Houyiibacteriaceae; genus SG8-38. The sequence goes on from JAFDFW010000884.1 coordinate 1,505, forward strand.
TCCACGCACCTGGGCGCCGCTGACCGAGCACCTGTTCGGAGCTGGGTACCGCGTCGTTAGTCCTTGGCTCCCTGGCTATGCCCCCTCGTCGCTCGAGGGGCCGTTCGACCTTCTCTCACTCACCCGAAGGATCCTGTCGCTCGTCGACGAGCTGTCTCCTTCCGAGCCCGTTCGCATTGTTGGTCATGACTGGGGCTCGGTTATCACCCAGTGTGCATTGGCCCAGCGGCCGGAGCGGTTTCGCGCGGCCGCGATCCTCGCGATTCCCCACATCCTCGCCTTCGAGACGTGCCTATCGTGTCGGACTTCGTCGTGAAGGCTCGCGACTTCCGTTTCATCGAGCGCCTTTGGAAAAACTGGTCGCCGGGTTTCGATCCGGGTGCCGACTACTTCGAGGAACTCAAGCTGTGTCTACGGTCGAGCATGCCAGCGCCGCTGGAGCACTACCGCGCCTTGGCCTCGCTCAAGGTGACCCGTGAGATGCGTGAAATCGTCGCCGCCGGCCCCATCGTGGTCCCGACGATGTGTCTACACGGCGAGCGCGACGGCTGCATTTTGCCGGGCATGGCCGACGACCAAGAGGAGCATTTCAGCGCACTGTTTGAAATGGTGAGGCTGGCGGACGCCGGACACTTTTTGCATTTGGAAAGGCCAGCTGAGGTGAATGCGGCGATCCTGCGCTGGTTTGACGCTCACCGATAGCCCGTCCCAGTGATCAGACGCCGACGAGGGGCAACTGCCTTCGCAGGCCTACGTCGTCGGTGACTGGGATTGGGTACCGGCCGCTGAAACACGCGCTGCAAAACCCTTCGCCTCCGACCG
>JAFDFW010000885.1 GCA_019309605.1 Deltaproteobacteria bacterium
ACCGAGAGCGCGTTCTCGAGGAACTCGGCGGTCGTCCCGAGGATCCTGTGCGAGCGAACGTCACCGTCGGGCCGGTTCAGGGAGACTCGGTCGCATGCCGCACCCGCGTTGGTGGCCGCCATGTGGCAGTCGACGCACTCCGCGTGCAGCTCGTCCTCGGGGTCGGCATACGGCGTGTCGAGCCATTCGACATAGGTCGGCTCCGAAATGATCGCGGGGCCGAGGGGGGCGACTTCGAAAGAGTGATCTTCGTTGGGGTCGTTTGCGTCCTGGTGGCAGGCCGCGCAAACCTCGGATTTGAGCTGAGGCTGGTACGCGGCGCGCATCCAACCAGTTTGCTCGTAGGTCACGTCACCAAGCGCCCCGTACATCACGACCCAGCGGTTGCCTTGGGGCCTCGTCAGGGTAACCACACCGGGGAAGATCCCGGGGAAGTTCGGGTTGCTGACGTCGATGTCGGCGACGCTGTGGCACATGTCGCACGACACCCCGTGAAGCATGCCGGGCGTCGGCTCGTCGCGGTCGCCCATCGGTTGGAACGGCTCTCGCGCCCATGGCTCCGGCTGATGGCAGGAAGCGCACTCCGATGCGGGGTTGTTCTCCGCGAACACCGAGTCTCGCGTGTAGATGAAGCCCGGGAGATCCTCGGTCCCGGTGCCGGTCCCATCATAGATGTCGTAGACCCAGGTGTTCATCCCAGCTTTCTGCATCGGCGACCCGACCCACTCGTCGTATTGATCGGGGTGACAGACGCCACACCGCTTCGGCGATGTGAACGTGTAGTACGGGTCGTCCTCCTGGGGCACGGGCTCGAGCCGAAGTGCGACGTCCGACGCAGGGGCGGTCTCGCTAGAGGACGCGTAGAAGTAGCCCTTGGCGCCGGCGACGATCGTGAGGCCAGCGCCGGTCGCATCGGTGAGCTCGAACGCGCCACTCCCGTCGGTCGTCGTTTCGATGTTCGAAGCCTGCACGCTCACGACAGCACCCGCGACGGGTTCGTCGGTGTCGTTGTCGACGACGGTGCCCGAGACTTGGGCACTGACGGAGGCGGATAGGGTGGAAGACAAGAAAAGAAGGGAAATTGTGCGGTGCATGGTCGCCGAGGATAGCAACACTTGCGCCAGCGAGGAACATGAATTTCACTCACATTTCTACAAATACGCGCGCACGATTTGCGTTTCAGTGCGGGTCGGCGAATCCGTTGCGCGGCACAGAAAACCACACGCCCTTCAGACCCCTTGCCCTAAGGTGCCCGGATGGAACGCGCAACGAAGAACGTGCGGCTGGGCATGACCCTGCCAATGGGTGGAGCGGACAAAGCGGTGGAGGTCGCGCAGGGGGCGAAGGATCGCGGCTACGAGGAGATTTGGATGGCCGAGGTCAACGGGGGCGACTCGTACGCGCTTGCCGGCGCGGTGGCGCAAGGCTTGCCCGGGACCCGTATCGGCACCGCGGTCGTTCCCGCCCAGACGCGGACCCCCATGATGCATGCGATGGCGGCGATGACGCTCAGCCAGCAAGCCGCTGACGCGCATGCGCGAGCACGTCGAGGTGTTGCGTCAGATGCTGAGCGGGCAGAAGACGACGTACGAAGGCAGGACGCTCTCGGCCAAGGGCTTTCGCCTCGGCGGTGCGACGGTTGGTGAGATTCCTATCTATCTCGGCGCGCTCAACAAGGGCATGTTGCGACTGACCGGGGCGCTTGCCGACGGCATCTGCCTCAACATGGTTCCCGAGAGCGCGCTCCCGCAGGTCCTGGGCGAGGTTCGTGCCGGAGCGGAAGAGGCGGGGCGTGACCCGGGCGCCATCGAGGTCGTCGCTCGGCTGCACGTCGTGATGGTCGATGACCCGGCCATGGGGCGGAACCTGATCCGCACGGTTTTCGGCGCCTATGCGGCCACGCCGGGCTACAATAAGTGCTTCGAGTGGATCGGGTTCGAAGAGGAAGCGCGCCAAATCCGCGAAGCTTTTGCCAAGGGCGACCGGGCAGGCGTTGCGGCGGGCGTGACCGACCGGCTTTGCGATGCAATGGCCGTCGTGGGGGACCAGGAAACGGTTCGCGCACGCATTCGTGCTTATGCAGAAGCAGGCATCGACGTTTGCGTGGTCAATCCCATCGCCGACCTGTCGGCGGTTCCCCAAGTCCTCGAGGATCTTTCGGGCTGCCTCGACGGTCTCGACCTGCGCAATAGCGGCGTCATCCGGGCGACGGACTGAGGGCACTTGAGCGAGACGTCAGGTCATGCTCTCGTGGAGCATGCGTCGTCTTTCCCTCTTGGTGCCT
>JAFDFW010000886.1 GCA_019309605.1 Deltaproteobacteria bacterium
CGGAGGATGGCGGCGTGACACTCACTTCTTCAACTGGAACTGGTACTCCGTCCCGTGCTCCTTGTTGAAGTCGTCGTAGATCTTCCTTGCGACGGCATCCATCTCGTCCGGGAACCCATCGAGGACCCAATCGGGGGTCTGGTAGCGATCCCCACCCGTCATGATCTGCTTCTCTTGAAGTGGAGGGGTCGGGTAGTACTCGGGGTTGGGCACCGCAATCCGCGTCCGCACACCATCCTTGGTAAGGTTCCACACCATGAAGTCCTGCGCATAGTCGACCGGGCCGTCGTAGACCTGCTCCACCGCTCGGATGGTTGCCGGGAGCGTGTCGAAGTCGTTTTGGAAGTGGTAAGCAACGGCGTGCTTGGGCCGCGTCATGGCCATGACTTTCCCGAAGAACGCGGGGTTGGCGTGGATCGTCGTCACGGCGTTCAACGCCTCCTGCCCGGAGAACTTCCACTTCGTCACCGCTGTGTCGGGCATGAAGATCGACTCATGAATCGAGAGGTCGACTCCCTGGGTGTGCTCAATCCACCACTTGTTTGGGAGCGTATCGCCGGAGAACGCCAACTTCAGGCCGTTCCATTCCAGAATGAAGCTGGCGGACTGCTCGAAGTGAACAGCCGGGATGCTCCGGATCACCACACCGTTGTCCTCGTAGATGACCCCGTTGATTTTCGACCAGTCGTACTCTGTCACTTCGAGGTTCATCGACCGCGTGTCAATGGTGCCGACCAGGGTGCCGGTCATCCATGCCCACATGTCGAGCATGCTGTCCATCGCTGCCTTGGTACCCCACTCAGGGCGCGTGCCTCCTCCCCCCGGCCCCCAAATTCGAAGGGGCACGGAGCGATTGTTCTGAGGGCCATAGATAAAGAACGCTGGCAGATCCCCCATGTGGTCTGCATGCAGGTGCGTGAGGAAGACCTTGTCGAGATAGTCCAGCGGAATTCCGAGGGCGTAGAGCCGCGCCATAGAACCCGTCCCCATGTCGAAGATGAACTTGTCACCGTTGCCCAGCTCAATCAGGAAACAGGCGGCGGCCTGCTTGAGCCGTGGCATGGGCATCCCCGAGCCGCAGGCGATGACGCGCATCTCGTCGGGCTTCAGGTCTTCGGTGCCCGGGTAGTAAACCTCATGGGACGGGGAGGCCTTGGTGGGCGACCATTCCTTCGGAGCCGCGTACGACACGTCCGCAAGTCCAGGTGGCTTTCCGCTGCGCCCGTCCGAGTGCCCCCACAGATAGATCATGATCCCAATCAGTGCGACGATCGCTCCGATTCCCAAAGTTTTCAGTGCGCTCATTTGGTTTCTCCCCGCAGGGGCGATAGCCCGGCAAGGCAGCGCCTGGCAAGGAGAGAGGCATCTCCATATAAAAAGCCCGGCCGAAGCCGGGCTTGATGGCGTCCCTAATCACTCCGAGTTGGAACTCCGTTGTGGCGTTCCTCACGGATTGGGAGGGGCTTCGCAGGTTGGCTGCCTGACGCCCTCCGTCCCACCATGAGCGCATCTTCACGATAGCGTCGCCGCATATTCTCCGCGCCATGAAAAACACTGGACTATGGACGGTACCTGCGCTGGTCTTCGCCGTGAGCGTGTTCGGCGCGGGGTTGGGTTGTGGTGAAACTGGCGGTGGCAACGCCGGGTCGGGAGGTGCTGGCGGAAGCGGAGGCACCGCAGGTAGCGCATCGCCTACCATTACCGAGGTGGCGTGGACCTGGCCGCAAGGTGACGACTGCAAGGTTGGCATGACTAGCGCAGTCACCCTCCTAGTCTCCGCGACCGATGCCGATACCGACCAGCTCTCCCTCGACTACACGGGTAGTGTGTCGGATTGCACCCCCGATCCGTTCGGCGGGAACGTGACAGAGATTTCAATCCTGGATTGCGACCCAGAGGCCGTCGACTACACAGGCACCGTCACCGTGACGGACCCAGAGGCCAACTCAGACACCGTGACGTTCGAGTTCCAACCGTGCGAGAGCGGCACGGTGTGCGAGGGCGGCGACCCGTGCGAATAAGGCCGTAGCCCCAAAAGAAAAAGCCCGGCCGAAGCCGAGCTTGAATCGCATCGCACATAGAAAGGCCCCGAGACCATTCGTGATCTCGGGGCCGGCGTCCCCACCGGGACGTTTACGGTATTTCCAGGCTGTGCAGGGTTGCTGATTGGGTTCGCGGATCGGCTGCTGGACGAGGCGGTTGTTCCATGATGTTCGAGACTTGGAATCGATCACATCACGGCTCGTCAGATTTCAGGTCGTCGCTGGTGTCGAAGGTTTTGTCGCGACCTGCGGAGATCGCGATTGCGGAGTCGGGCGCGCATACGATTCGGTAGGGCGTGCCCCAGGGGTCTTCGATTTTCGAGCGGCTGCTCAGAACGCCGTCACGCTGCATCTCCTCGGGCGTGGGGCACTCCTCGGAACCGTGGCCGATGATGAACGCCTCGGCTGCCGCCGCGAGGGCTGCGGCGTTGGTCTGCGCTTGCTTGTCCTCGCTGTTGGTGAGCATCGGCAGCACAGCGACCGCGACTGCCGTGGCGAGCAGGGAGAGGAGGGCGATCACGACCATGATCTCTAGAAGAGTGAAGCCGTGCGTCGGCTCTCGGCGCATTGCACGTCGGGGGGAGGGCATGGCGTTGAGAACAGCAATCCCCATGCCAGGGGGAAAGCTCAACGATTCCAGCACCGGGCGTCGTCCAACGTGCCAAGCTGTCGCGATCGGCACTTCGACCATCGACAACTCGTCGTGACAGTTCGGCAGAAAGAA
>JAFDFW010000215.1 GCA_019309605.1 Deltaproteobacteria bacterium
TAGGTCGTCTTCCCGACCATCAGCGAGAAGAATGATGCCCCGGTGAGTTTCATCATGCCGATGATGTAAACGAGCGCAATCGTCCCATCAAAAACGCAGATGCCGTATTGCCAGGATTCGGCGATTCCTTTTGGAACCATGTAGATGATGCTGACTACCGCGGTCAGGCGGACGAGGCCCTGCCAGAAGGGGATCGGGGCGCGGACCTTCATATCTTGGGCGGACCACATGAGCGCTGCGCCGGCGAACATCAGGAACGCGCCGCAGGTCATCAGAGCTCCAAAGTGCGCGTCCTGGGGTTCGAGGATGGCGGCGGCCCAGGTCGCGAGGCCGATCGGAATGTCGAGGAACCCAGTGATTAGCACGAACTTTCTCAGCACTTCGGTACTCCTTTCGCGCTCCACCGGGAAGCGGCGGGGCCGAGTCTAGGCGACCTGCACGCTGGTGTCACTTGGTTGCGTGGAGGCTGGTGGACAACTAAACGGAACGCCGACCGTGGCAGCGTCTTCCGAATTCGACCCCAACCAACAGCGCGGGCCAATCGCCTGGATGGCAAGGAACCCGGTCGCGGCCAACGTGCTGATGCTCATTTTGATCGTGGGCGGCATGGTGACGTTGGCATCGGGGATCAAGCAAGAGGTGTTCCCCGAGATCAACATGGACATCGTCCTGGTCGAGGTGCTCTACCCCGGAGCCAGCCCCGCGGAGGTAGAGCAGGCGGTCGTCCTCGCCATCGAGGAGGCGATCCGCGGCGTCGATGGAATCAAGGAGGTTCAGTCGACGGCCCGGGAAGGCGCCGCGACGGTGAGCGCCGAGCTACTACTCGGCACCAAGCCAGACCGTGCGCTGAATGACGTGAAGAGCGCGGTCGATCGGATCACCTCGTTTCCGGCCGATGTGGAGCGTCCGACGGTCAGCATTCTCGCCCCGCGGCAACAGGCGATCTCGATCGTGCTCTACGGCGACGTGGACGAGGCTACCCTGCGCGCGGTCGCGGAAGAAAGCCGGCGCGAGCTGCTACGCGACCAACGAATCACGTACGTCGAGCTCACGGGCATTCGTCCCCTCGAGATCAGCATCGAGGTCCCCCAGGCACAGCTTCGCAAGCACCATCTCGCGATCGACGAGATCGCAGCACGAATCCGAGCCGCCTCGGTCGAGCTGCCCGGAGGGGGCGTCAAGACCGCCGGCGGCGAGGTGCTGCTTCGAACCACCGAACGGCGCGATCGCGGCACCGAGTTCGAGAACATCGTTCTGCTGAGTCCGCCGGACGGATCTCAAGTGCGCGTTCGCGACATCGCCACCGTGAGAGACGGGTTCCAAGAGAACGACCGCACGACCACCTTCAATGGCAAGCGGGCCGCGATGATCAACGTCTTCCGGGTCGGCGACGAAACGCCGCTGACGGTGGTCGCCGCCGCCAAGGAGCACGTGGAGAAACTGCAGGCGACCCTCCCCGCCGGGCTGAATGCGGCGCCCTGGTTCGACGCCGCCGAGATCTACGAGCAGCGGCTCTCGCTCCTGATGCGCAACGCCTGGATCGGCCTTCTGTTGGTGCTGTTGATCCTCGGCCTCTTCCTCGAAGCCCGTCTCGCGTTCTGGATCACGATGGGGATTCCGATTTCTTTCTCGGGGGCGCTGTTGCTCTTCCCCGCCGCTGATCTCTCGATCAACATGATCTCTTTGTTCGGGTTCATCGTGACGCTCGGCATGGTGGTCGACGACGCGATCGTGGTCGGCGAAGCGATTCACAAGCAGCAGGCCGAGGGCAAAGGGCTCCTCGAGTCGGCCATCCTCGGGGCGCGGGAGGTGGCGCAGCCTGTCGTCTTCGCCGTCCTCACGACCTGCGTGGCGTTTGCACCGATGCTGCTGGTGCCCGGCGTCATGGGGAAGTTCTTTCGCGTGCTCCCTACGCTCGTGATCGCGGTTCTGCTGATCTCGCTGATCGAGTCGCTCCTGATCCTGCCCGCTCACCTCTCCCACGCGATGCCCAGGTGGCTACGAGCCGTGCTCGCGCCCTACCTCTGGCTGATGGACTGGATCTCCAGGTGGGGGGTGCCGCGACGGCTGGAGGAGCACATCCAGGGCGGCTACGTCCCCGTTCTGCGCAAGGCGCTGCGTTGGCGATACTTCACGGTCGCCGCCGGGGTCGCCGTCCTCATCCTCACCGCGGGAATGGTCGCGGGACGGGTTCCGTTTACGTTCGTACCGAAGGTCGAAGGCGACCTGATCACAGCGCACCTGAAGATGCCCGTCGGAACCCCGATCGCCACGACAGCGCGAATCACAGAGCGCATTAGCGCCGCCGCTCGAACGGTCCTCGAAGAGGCCGAGCAGGAGATGAAGGAGCGCAAGCCGATTTCACGTGGCCTCTATCAAGACGTGGGCGCGAACTCGACACTCGAACCGGGCTTCGACGGCGTGTTCGCAACGGAAGGAACCGGACGATCGACAGTGATGATCTACCTCGTCAGCTCCGATGAACGAGAACTCACCACACAGCAGTTCGTCGAGCGCTGGCGCCAGGCGATCGGAGAGATCCCGGGTTCCAACTCCCTGGTGTTCAAGTACGAATTCGGCATCGAACCGGGCAGCCCCGTCGACATCCAGCTCATTCACGAGGACGTAGCCACGCTCGAGACGGCGGCCGAGCGACTCGCATCGGAGATCGCGTCCTACAGTGGTCTCCGCGACATCGACAGCGGCGTCACCAAAGGGAAGGAGCAGCTCGATTTTCATCTTACGGATGTCGCCGAGGCACAGGGGCTCACCGAGATGGACCTGGCGCGCCAGGTTCGTGCGTCGTTCTTCGGCTCGGAGTCGCTGCGCCAACAACGCGGCCGTGACGAGGTTCGCGTGTACGTACGGCTTCCCCGCGAAGAGCGAGGTTCTCTCTACAACGTCAACAACCTCATCATACGAACGCCAGCGGGCGGAGAGATGCCTGTATCCCAAGCTGCCACGGTATCGCACGGACAGGCCTACACCGTCATCAACCGAACCGACGGGCGCCGCAACATCAGCATCACGGCCGACATCGCGGACGAAGACACCAACTCGAACGAGATCAACGCGCAGATTCGACAACGAGAGCTCCCGCAGCTAGTCGCCGACATTCCCGGCCTCGCCTACGACCTCAGCGGAGAACAGCAGCGCCAGGCCGAAACGATGAACGCACTGGGTCTCGGTTTCCTTCTTGCGCTGATCACGATCTTCTCGATCCTCGCAGTCCTCTTCCGAAGCTATGCCCAGCCGCTGCTCGTCATGTCGGGTATCCCATTCGGCATGGTCGGCGCGGTGTGGGGGCACGTGGTGATGGGTTTCGACCTCAGCCTCATGAGCATGTTCGGGCTCGTCGCGTTGTCGGGCGTCGTGGTGAACGACTCATTGATCCTCATCGTGGCGATCAACCGCTATCGCGAGGAAGACGGTCTCGGCTTGTGGGAAGCCGTCGTCGCGGGTGGGGCGCGGCGCTTCCGCCCCATTCTGCTCACGTCGCTGACGACGTTCTTTGGCCTGGCGCCGCTGATCCTCGAAACCTCGGTTCAAGCGCGCTTCTTGATCCCGATGGCGGTGTCGCTTGGCTTCGGAGTGCTTGGGGGCACCTTCATCATGTTGCTGATCATTCCATGCGGCTACCTCATCCTCGAAGACACCCGAAGAACTCTGGGGAACTTCCTCGCCCGGCTGGGAGGTAACCCCACGATTCCTCCCCCTAGCCAACCGGGGAGCGAGCTCGACTTTCTTACGACCGGAGAGTGAGCGACCGCAGCGATGCCTACATTGCGCTGATTGCAGCATCAGCGTAGCCTCTGCGGCTGTCGGGCATTGACTTCGAGGACCTTCGCGTGCGCAGAACCCCATTTGGACTCACCCGCCAGCCCTGGATCGTCGGCCTACTGCTGGCTGCCGTCACAGGCTGCAGCGGCGGCGGAGATTCGTCGCCGGCCGTCAAAGTTGACGCCGGGCCAGTGGCTCTTCGGCGCCTCACTGCCGAGCAGTTTACGCGTAGCATCCACGACGCGCTCGGCGAGCACATCACGGTGCCAAGCCGCGTCGATCCCGACGACAGACGCTCCGGACTCCTCGCGGTAGGGGCAACGTTCGCGGGCGTGACCCCGTCCGGGTTCGAGAAGTACGAGGCCGCGGCAAGCACCGTGGCAGAGCAGGCGCTCGACGCGGCGCATCGCGCCGACCTCGTTCAGTGCCAGCCCGCATCCGCAACGGCGAGTGACGCTGAGTGCGCGACGGCATTCGTCGAGCGCGTCGGGCGGCGACTGTTGCGCCGATCGTTGACCAAGGAAGAACTCGACGCTCGAGTCACGGTCGCGACTGAGGCGGCAAACGCGCTGGGAGACTTCTACGCAGGGCTCGAGATCGCGCTCGTGAGCATCTTGATTTCCCCCGATTTCCTGTTCCGCGTCGAGGAGGCAGAACCCGACCCCGCCGACCCGTCGACCATGCGCCTCACGAGCGTCTCGATGGCCTCCCGCCTGAGTTATCTCTTGTGGAACACCACTCCTGACGACGATCTGATCGCAGCAGGGGAGAACGGCGATCTGGTCAAAGAGGGTGGCCTCGCCGAGCAGGTGGAGCGCCTGCTCTCCTCGCCGAAGCTCGAGACCGGCATTCGTTCGATCTTCTCCGACCTGTACGACTTCAAGCAATTCGATGACGGGCTGGTCCGCAAAGACAAC
>JAFDFW010000887.1 GCA_019309605.1 Deltaproteobacteria bacterium
GATCCCTACGGCTGCACCGGCACCGACGACAACGCCAACGCTGTCATCCCGGTCTTCTGCCAGAGCCTCGCGGTTTGCGGCGACGGCAGCATCACGTCTCCCGAGCAGTGTGATCCTCCGGGCGCACCGAACGGCGACGGCGACTTCTGTGATGCGCAGTGCAGGCTGATCCAGCAACCGGTCGAAGGCCCAATCCCGGGCGCGATCTTCGTGGCCGACACCCAGAATATCGACTACGCCGACGTCGGCTTCGTCCAAGAGGAGTTCTTTCTTTCGGGCACGGCTAAGTCGTACAGCAACACGAACACGCTCGGGTCCGACGGGCTCTGGGATGTCGCAGAGGCCGACACCGCCGTCTACAAGACGCGCATCGTCGTCTACCGGCCCCAAGACCCGGTCGACTTCAGTGGCACCGTCGTCGTCGAATGGTTCAACGTGAGCGGCGGCTTGGATGCGGCTCCCGATTGGAGTTCGATCCACACAGAGGTATTTCGCGAAGGGCACGTGTGGGTCGGCGTCTCGGCGCAGTTCGTCGGCATCGAGGGGGGCGGGGGCGGGTTCGATCTCAGCCTCAAGACCGTGGACCCAGTGCGGTACGGTTCGTTGTCCCATCCGGGAGATAGTTTCTCCTACGACATGTTCTCGAAGGCGGCGCAGGCCGTACGGAATCCGGTTGGCATCGACCCCCTCCCCCCCGGGTTCAATATCCAACGCATGATCGCGATCGGCGAGTCGCAATCCGCCGCACGACTCCTCACCTACGTCAACGCCTTAGCGAAAGACAACACCCTCTTCGACGCGTATTTCATCCACAGCCGCCTGGGTGGCAGCGCCGAGTTGTCTCAAAGCCCGCAGGCCCAGATCGGCACGCCCGCAGTCGTGAACGTACGCGACGACTTGGCCGCACCGGTCCTGATGGTGCAGACCGAGACCGACCTGATCCTCTTGGGTTCCCTCGCGGATCGGCAGGCCGACTCCGCAGGGTTCCGGCTCTGGGAGATCGCGGGAACCGCCCACAACGACGTCTATGGGTTGCTGACCAGCAACAGCGATCTCGGGAATGACCCGTCCGTCGCGGACGTCGTCGAGGTCACCGAACCGGTCCCGGGCATCATCACCTGCAATTTGCCAATCAACTCGGGCCCCCAGCACTGGGTCCTGAAGGCCGGTCTCCACGGATTGATCGACTGGGTCGACACCGGAGTACCGATGCCGACGGCGAACCGTCTGCAGGTCTCCGGCGGAGCCTTCGATCTGGACGCGCTCGGCAATGTCCTCGGGGGGATTCGCACCCCTTACCTCGATGTCCCCGTCGCGGTGCTATCCGGGCTTGGACAGACGGGTACGTCGTTTTGTGTGATATTTGGGACCACCAGCCTCTTCGACAATGCGACCTTGCAGTCTCTGTACCTAGACAACCTCGACTACGTCTCTCAGGTCTCTTGCCCCCGGACGCCGCGCTGATCATCACCGCCGCCCAACTGTCCACCATCCCCAACTGAACCGGCAGAAGATCCCGCGAAGATCCCGAAGAACGAAGATCCCGAAGATCCGACCGAGGTTGGCGGTGATGCAAAGTCACGCGAAGGTCATCCAACGCTTCTGGTGAGGGTGCGATGCGCGCAACCGCGCCGATGAAGGAGCCCGGCACACTCTATTGCATCGCCAAGGGCGCGATTGCCGCGGCCTCGCTGCAGTTAGTCGGCCCTTCGCCATGCACCCCGGCGCCCCCGCCCCGTAGGGCAGCCGACAAAGCTCCAGCTAGGCTTTCCGTTACGGTGCAGGTCCGCAGCGCGCTCCATGGCACACCCGCATCCACCAGGTGCCTTCGGGGAAGCACGCGCTCCGGTCTCCGGCGGTCCACGCTGCGAGCGCCCGCGTGTACTGCGCCTTGAACACGCGCAGGCGCCGCACCGCTTCGGTCGCCGCCTCTCGATTCCCAGCCGCCGCAAACTGTGGGTTGAGGCTCCCGAATACTTCGTAGCTCTTCGCGCGCTTGGTGTGTGGGAGTTTCAGGACACGCTTCGGGCCAAGGAACGCGATACCGGTGCGCTTGGCCTTGTTCCATGCTTGGTGTTGTTTGTCCCGCACCCGCTCGGCGATGCGCTCTCGGGCTAGCTCGGGTCCGTAGTCGAGCTGCAGCGTTGCCGGCATCTCCAAGCGAAGCTCGAGCTCCTCGGGCCAATCGGGATTGTTGGGGCGGAAGTAGTGTTTGGGTCGCTTGACCCGGATGACGCGGATGCCGACGTGTCCGGGAAGCGTTTGCGCCCCAGGCCAGTCCTTGGCGTAGCGCACGGCCCCGGCTTCGACCGGATTGGCGATGAGGTACGCGATGGACTCAATCATGGCTTCTGGCGTGAGCAGCGCATGAACGCCGGTACTGCGCTTGTTGAAGACCTCTTCAGGCCATCCGCGATAGGCCTTGGTGCACCGGGCCAGATTGCGGTGCAAGGTCTCCAAGAATCTTGGATACTCTCCTCGCACGTCGGTGATCACCTCGTGGCAGTGCGTGGACATCAGACACGCGGCATGAACCAGCACGCCGTGGAGCTGAGCGGCATGAGCGAGGCAATACCAATACACCTGCTCCATCTGTCGCGCCTCATCGGGATGCAGGAGGAAGTGTCGACGTGTGGTGCGCCGAGAGAGTGCCAAAGTGGCGCCCGGATCGACGATGCGAGGTCGGGTCATGGCGGCTTGAGATAAGCGAATGCCGTGCCGAAGCGGGGCTCCGTGATTCCAGTGGCTTAGCGGCATTGCGTTGGCGGTTTCGCAGGCGCCACCGGCGAGCGTCACTTCACGAAACCACAGGACAATCTGCCAACCGCTGCCGCCTTCGGGCCAACGTGGGTTGGCTCTGGGTT
>JAFDFW010000888.1 GCA_019309605.1 Deltaproteobacteria bacterium
GGTCGAGACCGATCGCTGCTGTCCCAGCGAATGGCTGTCCGGTAAGACGCGCCTCGACACCTGCGATACACCGGAAAAGATCATCAAGGCCGCGCGCTTCGATGCGCTGCCAAGCACATTGCAGATCCCGGTGCCAGAGCCGGATCTGCTTTAGTGTGCGGATCTTTTTCCTTGTGGTCGGCTTTCGTCCTCGTCGCACCGCTGCGAGGTAGGCGATAGCGTGGGGACGGTGGGTCGGCACCAATTACCCGCCGAAGGCGGTCCGGACGTGCCTCTCACTACGCTCCTGCGGGCGCGCTCGACCACAAGAAAAAATCTCTCGCACACTAGCGGCTTCGTTTAGCCGCCGGCGTTTCGGCGCCGTCGCACCGAATCGGCGAGCCCTTCGATCACAGGCACGGTGGCGTCCCAGCTCATGCAGGCGTCCGTGATGCTCTGCCCGTATGTGAGCTCGGCTCCGGGATCGCTGTTCTGCCGGCCGCCGACGAGGAAGCTTTCGAGCATCACGCCAAACACGCCCGTACCGCCCTGCGCAATCTGCTCCCCGAGGGCCATGGCTACCCCGGCCTGCTTCTCATGATCCTTGCCGCTGTTCGCGTGGCTGCAGTCGACCATGAGGCGCCCTTCGAGACCCGTACCTTTGAGCATCTCGACCGTCTCCGCGACGTGCTCGGGCTGATAGTTCGGCTTACCGCCCCCGCCGCGAAGGATGACGTGGCAATCGAGGTTGCCTTTGGTTGCCACGATCGCCGTGAGGCCCTGCTTGGTCACCGAGAGGAAGTGGTGCGGGTTGCGGGCGGCTTTGACGGCCTCGACCGCAATCTTCACCGTGCCGCGCGTTCCGTTCTTGAAGCCCACCGGCATCGACAAGCCGCTTGCGAGCTCGCGATGTACCTGGCTCTCCGTGGTACGTGCACCGATCGCTCCCCAAGACACCAGGTCGGCCACGAACTGCGGCGAAATCGGGTCGAGAAACTCAGTCCCAGCAGGCAAATCGAGCTCGGCCAGCGAGCTGAGAAGGCCGCGGGCCACGCGGAGTCCGTGATTGATGTCGAAGCTGCCGTCGAGGTTGGGGTCGTTGATCAGTCCCTTCCACCCGACCGTCGTGCGCGGCTTCTCGAAGTAGGTGCGCATCACGATGAAGAGGTCGTCGGCGTGTTGGTCGCGTAGCGCCTTCAGGCGCTTGGCGTAGTCGAGCGCGGCCTGTGGGTCGTGAATCGAGCAGGGACCCGCGACCACCACCAGCCGGTCGTCCTCGCCGTGCACGATGTCGCTGATCTGCTTGCGAGCCTCCGTAATCCGTCCGATCCCTTCCTCTCCAGGGTGGATTTCCTCCATCAGGATAGCAGGTGGCATCAGCGGGCGAAGGCCTTCGATCCGGACGTCGTCGGTAGGTGGGCGGAACATGAGAGCGGGATTTCTAGCATGGAAGCGCATCCGCGTCCCGCATGACCCCCGGCCGGCCCTGCTGTGCTAAATGGCGACGTCGTGAGTGCGTTCGTCCGGCTCCTACGGGCTCATCACGCCGGGGCTTCAGATCATCATGCTCGGCATGGGTCTCACCCTCGAACTGTCCGACTTTTCCCGCGTTTTCCGCGCTCCCGCCCCCATCCTCTGGGGGGTGCTCTTGCAATACACCGTGATGCCGCTTCTCGGCTGGGGTGTCGGTTACCTGTTTCAGTTGCCGACGCCGTTCGCCGTGGGCTTGGTGCTGGTCTGCTGTTGTCCGGGCGGCACGGCTTCCAACGTGATCGCCTACTTGGCCAAGGCCGACGTCGCGCTCTCGGTATCGATGACCGCGTTCTCGACGATGCTTGCCGCTGCCTGCACACCGCTGCTCACGACCTGGATCGTGGGTAGCCGGGTCGACGTCGACGGGGTGGGCTTGTTCGTGAGCACCGCCGAAGTGGTCCTCCTGCCCGTCGCCATCGGGCTCTTCCTGCGCCGCTATCTACCGAAGCTCACCGAGAAGCTTCTCCCCATCGCGCCGGCAGCCGCCGTGCTGATGATCGTGTTGATCGTTGCGGCGATTCTCGGTGCCCGCAAAGATGCCGTGCTCGAGTCTGGTCTACAGCTCCTCGGCGCCGTGCTCACTACGCACACGTTTGGCTTCTTGCTCGGCTACCTGCTTGGCGGTCTGAGCGGTGGTTTCGGAAATGTCGCGCGCACGATTTCGATCGAAGTCGGCATGCAGAATTCGGGTTTGGGAGCCGTCCTCGCGCAAGCCCACTTCGCAAACCCGCTGACCGTCATCCCAAGCGCCATTTCCGCGATTACCCACTGCATCCTTGGCAGTGCACTGGCTGCCTACTGGTCTCGGCGCCCCGTTTTGTGAGCAGCATTACAAAATCCCGAGATCTTCTGCTGCTGTTTTGTTATAGTAATGCTAGATTTTGCTTGCCTGGCCCAGCAGTGCGGACCCGATGAAACTTCTGCTTAATTCACTGTTTATAGCCCTCCTGTTCGCCGCTTCGGCGTGCAGCGTCTACGACTCCAGTCTGACGGAGAACGGGCTTGCGACCATTCCCGACCGGCCGCTGTCGAGCACGAGCTCCAGCGCCGACGATGTCGAGGCGGTCTTCGCATTCCGCAACATGTCTCTGGACCAATCCGGGGATCGTTGGCGCCACTTGGGTCTGGACCTCGACGGGATGAACACCGTGTCGA
>JAFDFW010000216.1 GCA_019309605.1 Deltaproteobacteria bacterium
GGGTGGACGGGGCGTAGCGCAGCTTGGTAGCGCACCTTACTGGGGGTGAGGGGGTCGCTGGTTCAAATCCAGTCGCCCCGACCATTGGCGGACCGGAGGGCGAAAGCCCGCCGGTCCCTCAATTATATCTGGTATATTTCGCCCGCCCCCCCTGCATCCAGGTCGCCTGGCTCCCTGGATCCATCTGGCGAGTGGTCCCGTTGCTTGCTGAGTGCTTCCGCGATAGGTCGTTCAGCGCATGTCGGATCGCCCACTCCTCTTGGTTTCCAATGACGATGGGGTCGACGCGGCAGGCATCATTGCGCTGCGCGGAGCGTTGGCAACCTTTGCTGACGTGTACACCGTCGCACCCCAGACGGAGCAAAGCGCAAAGAGCCACTCGATCACACTGCACCATCCGCTCCGCTTCCACGAAGTAGAGGAGCGCGTGTGGGCAGTCGATGGGACGCCGGCCGACTGTGTGTATGTCGCGTTCTTTTTGGAAAACCTCCTGCCGCGCAAGCCCGACTTGGTGGTCTCTGGGATCAACCACGGGCCGAACCTCGGCAACGACGTTCACTATTCGGGCACCGTGGCGGCTGCCCGCGAAGGCGCGCTTCGAGGCGTGCCTTCCATTGCGTTCTCGAACTCTTCTTCGGACATGGAGGGAGCAGCGCAATACGCCAAGCGCTTCTGCAAGCAACTCCTTCGGGCGACTCCGCCCAAAGGCCAGGCCGTGCTGCTCAACGTCAACTTCCCCTCGGTTCCGCCGAAGGGGACTCGCGCGACGCGGCTCGGGTTCCGTTTGTACTCCGACGACGTCGAGGTGCGCGACGATCCACGGGGACGCCACTACTTGTGGATCGGTGGCCCCGGTGCCGTGACGAGCGAGCCGGTCGAAGGCGCCGATACGGAGGCGCTCGATGAGGGTCTCATCTCGGTTACACCCCTGAGCATCGAGTCCACACAGCCAGACCACCTGGGCATTGCGGCCTACGTTGCGGGACCGGCCGAGGACCGATGAGCGAAGAGCGGCTAGGCTTCTTGCGCGGGTGCATTCGAGACGTGCCCGACTTCCCGAAGGCGGGCATCCTTTTCAAGGACATCACGCCTCTCCTCGCCGACGTCGAGGCGTTTCGCACATGTATCCAGCTCATGGCGGAAGGGCTCGATGGAGAATCGGTGAGCTCGGTCATCGGCATCGAATCTCGGGGCTTCATGTTTGGCGCAGCCCTCGCTGACAAGCTAGGCGTCGGCTTCATCCCCGTTCGCAAACCGGGGAAGCTCCCTGCAGCGACCTATCGCGCAGAGTACGACCTCGAATACGGAAGTGACGCGGTCGAAATCCACCAGGACGCACTCATTCCTGGCGACCGAGTCGTCGTCGTCGACGATCTAATCGCCACGGGCGGCACGGCGAAGGCCACCGGCGAGCTCGTCCAACAATGCGGGGCCGAAGTCGCCGCATTCGTCTTCGTCATCAACCTGCTCGCCCTAGAAGGCACGAAAAAACTCTCCCCAACCCCAGTCATCACCATCCTGGACTACTAAGGGGGACAGTCCCCTTTTCCGAAGGGCCAATGATCCGGCGTCAGGGGTGGGAGGTTTGCTCGGCGTGGCGGAGCTCTTGGGCTAGCTCTCGGGCTTTCGATACGAGCGCGTCTAGGTCGCCGCCTAGCCATCGATCGCGGACGCGGGCAATGAGCTCCCGCCGTTCCTGGTCGAGTCGATCGTAGAGCTCAACGAGGCCGGCCCATTCGCTTACGGAAGCCTCGCGCCGGGCGCGATCGATGTCGCCCCCGCGCAGAGAGTCACGCACGCGCACCGCCTTCGGTTGCATCGAAGCCTCGAACGATTGGTCGATCTCACGCATGAGCACGTGGACGTCGTTCAAATCCCCGAGCACGTCCTGCAGTCGCTTGCTGCGCTTCACGACCGACTGCGCTTCGTTGGCATAGGCGCGTACGGGCTCGAGGAGATAGCGCAGGCGCTTGGCTGTAATGCGCGCTTGGTGAAGCTGGTCCTCTTGCTCCATGTTCATGATCTGGCCGAGGGTCACCAGTAGGTCGGTAGCGTGGGCTTCGGTCAGGTTGGCGAGTGACCGGGCGAACGTCGTATGGGGATGCTCGGCCAGTAGATCGTGCTCGCTGTGCATGATCGCCAACCGCTCTTCGAGCTTCTCGGCGGTCTGCCGGAACCTTGCCCGCACCTTGCCGTCCAGGTCTTCGGCGCACTTCCGCCGGCGCTCGAGCAGGAGAGCCGACAGCCAGTTGAGCCCTGCCAGGTGTTCGGGTCCGAGGTCCCCATGCTGCTTCGTGAGCCACTCGAGGGCGACTTCGGCTTCGCGGCCTCCGCCGGTTGCTTGCTGGATGGCGCGAAGCCTTCGACGGTCCTTCGCCCGCACGGCCGTCTCGAGCTGAGGCCGGTACGCCCGCAACAGGCTGCGGAGCCGCCGAACGCCCACCCGGAAATCGTGCAGCGCCTCCCGGTCGAAACGGTCGTCGAGCCGCCTCTCTGCGGCCCGGGCCGCAGCCAGGCTCTTGAGCGCCAACCGTCGCGCGCCTTCCTCATCGCTGCGACAGAGAAGGTCGTCGGGCAGCGTGCTGCGACGCTTCGGCTTTGGCCCGCCCGGTAAGGGTTCCTCCGCCGGCCCATTAGAGACCGCGATGACTGGTGCCGGATATCGTCGTTCGCCAGTGATGGTGCCACTCCTGCCTAGCTGAGTAGAAGTAGTATAGCTCAGCCGATCGCGTCAACCGTTCGCACGCCTCCGCCAGCGCGTGCTATACGCCGCCACCTAAGTCCTCGTAGCTCAGCCGGATAGAGCAGTGGTTTCCTAAACCGAAGGTCGGAGGTTCAAATCCTCCCGGGGACGCCGCAAAACACAGTTCATCCAATGAAGCAGTCCAGGGGTACGGGACTGGCCTTGATCATGGCGACACAGGCGTCAACGTCTGCGGGTGCTCCGGGGTAAGTTGCTGGATCGCAGGACGTGCCGATAGTGCTTCCCTGCCGCAGACCTTCAACGGCCGTTCCCAACGCCCGAGCGACGAGAAGCCGTGTTTCGGAGAAATATTCTAAAGGCCCAGAAGTGAGAAGCCGCGTTTCGGGTCGAAGCCGCGCTGAACGCCCTTGACCCGACCGTCGGCGCCAACGAGTACATACGTGGGAAAGTCGCGAGCTCGGTAGGCGACGGCTACGTTGCCACGCGGGTCGAGAGCTAAGCGGCTCGGAAAGGGTTTCTTCCAACCGCTCAAGAACTTGACCACGGTTTCTTGGCTTTCGGTGCTGACCGCGAGCACGGGAATGCCCCGCGCCTTTTCGAGTTCGAGCAGCGCTGGGATGGACCGCTTGCAGGGCCTGCACCAGGTGGCGAAGAAGAAGAACAGCGTGTCGCCACCCTTGGCCAACTTCGGGCCACGATGATGCACGAGCTCGGTCCTCGGGGGGGCCCGTTCGCCGACAACAAGAGAGCTTGGTAGTCGGGGCATCTTGTCAGGAAAAGCCATGAGTGTCACGTCCACTCGGATGCGCTCCCCCTTTCGCAGTACTTCGAGAGTGCGAGTGTCGTCGGGCTTGGACAA
This sequence comes from Deltaproteobacteria bacterium, assembly GCA_019309605.1. Classification (GTDB taxonomy): domain Bacteria; phylum Myxococcota_A; class Polyangia; order Polyangiales; family Houyiibacteriaceae; genus SG8-38. The sequence continues at coordinate 3,564 of JAFDFW010000216.1, forward strand.
CATGGTCCATTCCTTGAGCCCGTGTAGCTCCAGGAACGGCGCCCCTGGTACGCCCAGGATAGCGTCACCGCGTACCAAGCCTGCGGCCTGAGCGGCTGAGCCGGGATACACTTCGCGGACCCGTGCGGCACCGGCACTGAGGCCGTGCTTCTTCCTGATTTCTGCCGCTTCTGTCTCGAATGAGACCCCGAGCCAAGCGGGCTGGAGCGTGACGATGCGCGCCAAGTCGTTGCTCAAACTCGGGTAGACAAACGGCGCGCCCGTCGCATCCGGAGATGCAACGGGATCCGCCTTGGCGGATTGATTCGGGAGCGACCACGCCTCGCACTCACGCAAACGCGCCAGCGCAGCGACGTGCTCGGGCGTTCGACTGGCAAACATTTCGCCGGCGATCGACTCTAGCAGCACGCGCATTCGGAGCAGTACGCCTTCGCGGACTTCAAGACGAAAGGTGAGCTCACTCGCAGCCTCTTGACGTTGCTTAAGAGCCGTCAGACGCTGATACAACCCGTTGGTGTTCCGAGTGAACGCGCTGAACGCCTTGACCGCCTTTTGAGCGAGTAGCCTTCGCAGTTCTTCAAGCTCGATTCCGGGATGCTCGGGACCGGCCTGTGGAAGGACGATGTCGGGATGTTGGGAACGCAACTGCTCGAGTGTCGACCCCGCCCACTCCGGGTGCACGAGGACGAAAGGCATCTGTGCTGATCCTGCTAGCTCGCGCATCGCTTCAGTCCACTTGCGCTTGTACAACTTGCCTCGCCCGATACCGGGCCCAAGCTGCTCGTTCAACTCCTCCCACTCTTTGAGCGACTTGGGCATCGGCAAGCCGTAGCGTAACGACAACCGCCTGAGCAGATCGATCTGACGTTGCCAACGGTCTGGGGATTTCCATGCGTCCACAAGTAACTCATCGACCAGGGCCGCATCGATCGCCTGACTCTTGGACATCGAGGCAGCGGTGGAGGGAACTACCCCAGCCGCGGTCTTCGCGGCGCCACCCGGAAGAACGTTCCCGGGTTGGCTCGGCGCCGGCGCTGGGACTGAAGCCCCGATGACGGCGGGTTGCTCGGAGCCAGCTGCTTGCCCGCTTTTGATGGCGTGGGGCTGAGAACCAACAGGAGTGG
>JAFDFW010000889.1 GCA_019309605.1 Deltaproteobacteria bacterium
GGTCGTCGGGCAAATGAAGAAAGTCGAGTCGACCAAAGACCTGATGTATCGACTCCTCGTGGAGTACACGGACGCCGTCGAGAGGCTGCAGTCGCTGATGCCAGAGTAAGCGCGTATCCGGCGGCCTCCGCGTCAGGTTTCCAGCGTCTCTTTGATGTCTAAGAGCGCTGCCTCGAGGTCTCGTGCGTTGCGCCTCGCTGCGACGTGCTCCGCCATCTTGCCCAACACGGGGATGGGGATGGTGTAGTCGGCCTCAATCGTGAGTGTCGTCCCCTCGTCGTGAGGTTCGACCGTGTACGTCCAAGTACTGGGGATCCCTCCTATGCTCTGATTCACACCACGCTCGTTCGGGACGAACTCGACGACTACGCTCTGCCCGCGGAGCAGAATCCCAGCCATCTTGTATGTCCACTCGAACTGTTGCCCGGCACCAGTCCCGAGCAGCACTCGAACCTCGACCAAGCCGGAGAGCCACTCGGGCATCCTCGCTGGATCGCTCACAAGCGTGAAAACCGCTTCCGGGGGAGCATTGATCACGACGTCCTTCTTCACCGCTACCATGCGCGCGGACTCCTTCTTCTAGGCTCGATCTCCAATCAAACCAGCCGATTCGCGCCATGTCCACACGCAAATATTGCGTCTGGGAAAAGGGGGTAATCTGCAGCCTTACGCCCTTTTGCCCCGGAATCGCAGGGTGAGCGCGGCGCCGACGTACACGTCGAAACCGATGCACAGGGCGGGATACCAGGCGGGCACGTAGCCCGGGCTGCCGCCGGGGTGCAGAGCTTGGTCCCACGCGGAGTGCGCAAGCGCTGATGCGCGGCCTGCTTGGCGTTGAGCCAAACCGCGAGGGCGCCTCCGAGAGCGCCTAACAGCAACCAGAGCGGGTCCATTTCCCCGTAGCGTAGGCAATGACCCAACTATTACAAACAGGTCGACAGTCTCGTCCTACATTGGTGTCGTCATGGAGCGAGCGACATCAACGGGTTCTCCAAACCGCCTAGTGGACCGCCTGGTTCATCATGGCGAGGTCGCTTCGTTTCGCGAGCTGTGCGCGCGTGTCGGACCGAACGATTCACCTGGGCCGCGATTTAGGCCAGGATCTCGGCTGGGAGCTCTGCGCATATCAAGGCTACGGACGCGAGCACTTCGAACGCATCGAAGAGCGGCAACAGGGCGGGAAGTTCCTTTTTGACTGGGATCACCCGCGAAGGACGGCACGGTACGTCGCCCGCAGCTTGAAGATCTGGGCGTACCCGGGCGCTTACTACGGCTTGTGGGGCAAAGCGGCCGCGCACCTCGACTGGCTTCGGCGGCGCGGCTTTCGGCACTTCATCGCGGACCCGATCCGCGCCGCTCAACGCGTTCCGCAACTCACCCTACTCCGACACCTGCAGACGAGTTCCGAAGACGTGTTACGTGAGCTCGCACAACAGATCTGGCACCGGCACGAACTCGACCAGGTGATCGACCGCGAGGACCTCGCATGGGTTCGCACCCAGTGGCCGCAAATTGAGGTCGTGCTGAGCAGCGCTTCGCCCAAGCCGACCGTCGAGGTCGCAGGCGAAGCCCTCAACGTCGACCACGTACATTATTCAACGCTCGACCAGATCAACAGCGGCGAGGCCAAGATCAATCGCCTCCGGGAGCTCTGCGACCGCGTGGGCAACCCCGAGGTCGAGATTGTCGGGATCAGCGACACGAGCCGCGGTGAGGACCACTGCTGGGCGGAGTACTTCACCTGCGTGGTCGACATCAACAGCCCAACGCCCTTCCCTGCGATCGTCTCCAGCACATCCCCACTGCGCGAGGTCCACTCCGCCACGTTGCTGACAAGGCGCGAGCGCGACCGCCGCGCTGCGGGCCACGCGGACTACCTCGACGCCCGCCGCGACGAACTACCCGCCCCTCACGCGAAGCTCGAGCTAACCCGCGAAGACCTCGAACGCCGTCTAGGCTGGCTGCTCGATCGGGTGAACACACTCGCGAACGCCCCGGGCCAGATCACAGGTGACATCGCGTATCGATTGGCCGTCCTGCAAGAAACGTCCACCCGCCTCGTCCGCACCTGACGCCGACGCACGCGCTGCGGACTACTCTGTGGGCTCTTCCTCGCCGTCGCCTTCGAGCGCGTCCAGGTCCAGCTCCTCGTCGTCGCCTTCGAGCGCGTCCAGGTCCAGCTCCTCGTCGTCACCCTCGAGCGCGTCCAAGTCCAGGCCCTCGTCGTCGTCGAAGTCGTCCAGGTCTAAGCCGTCGTCGCCTTCAAGGTCGTCCAGGTCGAACTCGTCGTCGCCTTCGAGCGCGTCCAGGTCCAGGCCGAGGTCGCCCTCCTCATCCATACCTTCCGCCGGTGCGCCGAGCTGCACCGCGTTGGTTTCGATCATGTTCGGGAGCCAAGTCGAGAGAATTGGGATGTAGGTA
>JAFDFW010000217.1 GCA_019309605.1 Deltaproteobacteria bacterium
TCAGCTGAACTCGGATACAAAAGGGCTCTGAGTTAAGAGACACTTTGCCGAGGGCGAGAGCCCTGCTGAGGAGTGTCCCATGCCAAGAAGAAAGAAACAATCGAGTGAGGCCGCGGTGCGCGAAGCGACAGGCACGTGAGGCAATAGGCTTGAACCGCTGCCGGGTATCGCCTACTCCATACTGAGCAACTCGTGGACGAGGAAACAATGGGTTTGCGCGCACCGTCGTCAGGGCAGAATCCATCTTGTCGGTCTTGGGTCCCTTCCGAGCGGATCCAGCAGCTGGCTGCTGAGCACAGCCGTGCAGTGCCGGGCGTCGGTGCAGAGCGCGCCATTCACTACACCGAGTTCTATAGGAACGAGGCCCGACACTACTCGACTGCCCTGCAGCTCAATGCGCACAGTCTTGCCTACCATTTGAAACACCGCAGCATTCGTATCTACGACGACGAGCTCATCGTAGGTACCCACACGGAGCACCGCATCGGCGCCATCTGTCAGATCGAGAAGGCAGGGGTAGCGATGCTCGAGGATCTGTTCCGTTTTGAGAAACGAGCAGTCAATCCGCTCGCTATCGACCCCAAGGCGCGGTGGACGCTGCTGCGTTCGGTGATTCCATACTGGTTCAATCGCAATATCGTCATGCAGTCCTTTCCGTGGTCGCGCCGTATTCAATTCGCCAAAGAGCAACTGAGCGGCACCTGGTTCACGGTTAACGAGGCCGGCGGTATCGCGCACTTCCTTCCGGACTACGAGTCGATCATTCAGCTCGGCACAGAGGGCTTGCGGGAGCGGGTGATCGCCCGGCAGGCCCAGGGAAGCTTGACCGAGGCGCAGAGAGATTTTCTCGATGCGAGCCTGGTGGCGCTCGATGCCATCGAGATGTTCGCCGATCGGTATCGGGCGGAAGCCGAGAATCAGGGGAGGGCTGATCTGGTCGCTCTCCTCGAAAATTCCCCGCGCAAACCGGCAAGCAGCTTTTATGAAGCGCTTCAGACCATCTGGTTTTTTCAGTTGCTCGTTCAGACGGAGTCGCTCGACCAGGGCATCAGTCTCGGGCGCATGGATCAATACCTTTACCCGCTCTACCTGAAAGAGAAGGCGCGAAGCGATTTCGACCCTGCCGAGATACGCGATCTGCTAGCTGCATTTTGTCTCAAGCTCTCCGAAGTGATCCCGCTTTTCTCGAGCCGCGCGACTAAGCTTTTCTCTGGATTGCCGAGCGGTCAGGCGCTGACGATTGGCGGTATCGATGAGGACGGAAACGACGCGAGCAACGAGCTCACGTTTGCCTTTCTCGATGTGATGGACTGCTTCAAAACCCGGCAACCCAACTGGCATGCCCGCATCAGTCAAAATTCAAACCCAGACTATGTTCGCCGTGTGGTTTCCGTGCTTGCCGACGGTGGTGGCTCCCCGGCGCTCTACAACGACGACGTAATCATGCCGGCGATGGTGAAGAGGGGCGTGGAGCCCGTGAAAGTCTGGAACTACGCCACAGTCGGCTGCGTGGAACCGGCCCTTTCCAAGGAGAGCTTCACCTCATCGGACGCGGCACTCTTCAACCTCGCGATCAATCTCGAGCTGGTGCTCGGCGGCGGCAAGCAATTGAAGAAATCAGGCCAGAAGAAGCGTCCGTGGCTTTCCAGCATCGAGTCGACGGACGAGTTCTTTGCTCTGTTTGAAAAGCAGACCGGAGAGAAGCTTGCGTATCTCAAGGAATGTCTAGACGCGATTGAAAAGGTGAACGCCGACGCCTTTCCGACACCGTTCTCGTCCCTCACCATCATGGGTTGCGTGGATAGCGCCACGGACTTGAGCGCCGGTGGGGCGCCCTATAACGCCTCCGGCATTCAGGCCGTGGGCATTGCCGATGTAGTCAACTCGCTGGCGGTCATCGAGCAGCTGGTGTTCATCGACGAGAAATACACGTTGGAAGAGCTGGCCAACGCCTGTGCCCGCGACTTCCAGGGAGAGGATTTCCTGCGCGCACAGGCACGGAAGGTCGCCAAGTTCGGCAACGACAATGAACGGGTTGATCGCTGGGCCGATCGGGTAACGGCGATGTTCGACCGTCTCGTCTCTGGTTACACGAACACGCGGGGCGGGAAATGGATGCCTGGCTTCTACTCCATGACCTGCCATCAGGGGTTTGGTGAGAAGACGGCGGCGCTCCCTTCGGGTCGTCTGGCAGGGAAACCTTTAGCCGATGGTCTAGCTCCGGTGGACGGAACTGACGTGCTCGGGCCGACGGCATCACTCAACTCCGTTGCCAAGTTGGAGCAGCAGCGTTTTGGCAACGGCATCAATCTCAACATCAAGTTCGATGCCGATACGGTGGCGGGCGAAGAAGGGCGTGCGGTTCTCGAAGCCCTGCTGAGGGGTTATTTCGGTCAGGGCGGGATGCAGGTGCAGCTCAATGTCCTCGACCCGAAGGTGCTGGAGGAGGCGATGGCTGATCCGGACAGCCACCGAAATCTTCTCGTGAGAATCTCGGGCTACAGCGCGTACTTCGTCGACCTTACCCCAGAGATGCAGCAGGAGATCATCGACCGCTCCCGTCAAAAGGTCCGTTGAATTGACCGGCTCTCCAACAGCGCCGGTGTTCGACATTCAGCGATTCTCGATTCACGACGGCCCCGGTATTCGCACGCTCGTCTTCTTCAAGGGCTGCAATCTTCACTGCGACTGGTGCCAAAACCCGGAAGCACACGATGCGCAGCCGACGATCGCTTTCTATGCCGACCGCTGTTGCGAGAGTTTCTCCTGTGAAGAAGTCTGCACTGAGCAAGCAATCAATCGAAGTGGCTTTCGTATCAATGCGGACCGCTGCACGGTCTGCGGTGACTGCGTCGAGAGCTGCGCGTACTCGGCGCTGAGGCTGATCGGAGAGAGGCTGACGCCGGAAGATCTCATGGATCGGGTCCTGCTCGACAAGCCATACTTCGGGAGTGGTGGCGGCGTCACGCTCAGCGGCGGGGAGCCGACGCTCTATCCCAAGTTTGTGAGCCGCTTTATCAATCTTTGTGTACGAAACGGTATCCACATCGGTATCGAAACCGCTGGTCGATTCAGCCTGGAGAAGTGTCTGCCTTTTCTCGAAAAGGTCGATCTGATCTATTTCGATCTTAAGGTTCTCGATCCGAGTCGGCACGAGCAAGCCGTGGGTAAAGGACTGGAGACCATTCTGAGCAATGCCGAATATCTTGCGAAGAACGGGTTCCCCGTAGAATTTCGCATGCCGTTGGTTCCTGGTCATACCGACACCGAAGAAAACATCGATGCGGCGATCGCGTTCCTGAAATCAATCGGCCATCAGAAGCTTCACCTTCTCGAGTACCACAACATGGGGGAGGTCAAGATCGACATCATTCAAGGCAAGCAGTTGAAACTGGGACTCAGCCGCTACACCGACGAGAGCTTGGCCGCGATTGCGCACAGGTTTGAGCAGGCCGGGATCGAGCAGGTTTGAACGGCCCGAGGAGGGAGAGCGTCATGAAGCAGCTTAGGCTAGGTGTGTTTGCTTTGGTGTTGGTGGCGGGAGCTTTCGTCGATGACGCCTGCTGCGTCCGGGAACATTCTGGAGTCACGGCGGCGCATTTGCGACGGCGTTGATAGCATTCATGGTTTGTTGAGTGAATGGTGGTCCGCACACGCGACAGGACTCACCTCGGTTTGCCTCCATTCTTGCCCGACGGGCCTGACGGCGGGCGGCCTTGAGGCGGTCCTGGACACGATCGGCTTGGTCAAAGTAGACCTCGTCGGGTGTTTGTCCGACAAAAGCGTGATGGGGCATTTGGGTGTTGTGCTCTTCAACATAGAAATCGATCAGACCCCCGAGCTGCGTGAAGGTGTCGAGCGAATGCAGGTACAACCACTGATGACGTAGAGAACGCCAGAATGCCTCGATCATGGAATTGCTGAAGCTGACCTCCACCTGGGCAAGCACACGGTGCACGAAGCCGTCGGTCATGAGTTGGTCGACCTCGGCGTTGACGTTTTCCACACCGGAGTCGGCGACGACAGTGGGCGCCCGGTCGAGATTCTTGCCGGCCTCCATCAGGATCTCACACGTCGTGGCGGGATCGAGCCGTTGCGCAAGGCGCCACGACAAGATCCGGCGGGAGAAATTGTCGATGACGGCATGCAGGTAGGCTTTCGTGCCATCGAGAAGTCGGATGACCGTCACGTCGATATGCCAATACTCGTTTGGATGCGTCGCGCGAATGCCGGTCTTTGGCTTTTGCGGGTACACGCGGCGACGCGGTCGTCGCCAACCACGCTGCCGCACGAGCTTCGCCCAGGTCGCGGCCGACGCAAACACCTTGCCGGCTCTCTGGGCGTAGGCGGCCAGAGTTCGAAGGGGCATGTGCCGATACTCCGAGGCGGTGACCATTTCTTTGATGGTGCTGACCTCGTCAGGGGTCAGTTGCATTGGATAGGAGCGTGGGCAGCTTGATTGGTCATCGAGCTCGCACCGTTGGTCGGCTCGCTTCCAAGCGTGATACCGGGCCGGCGACAGGCGCACCAGGCGCAAGGCGGACTTCAGGGGAAGGGCGTCTTTAGAGCGGTCGACCGCACGCAAGACTTTGGCCTTGGCGGTCCCGTCTGGGAGACGTTGCTCATCGAGGCGAAACCCCGAGAGTTTGAGCAACACAACCAGAAGCCGAACGCGATGTCGTGGTGCCAATCGAGACGCAGCAGCGACAGTTTGGGCAATACCTGCTTTCCAGGATGTTAATAAATCGAACAGCTATGCCGTCTTGGCAGCGTGTACAAATGGCGAAGGTGAACCGACATCTTCAGCCATCTGTGCAGCGAGCCACTGCTCACTGCCTGCCTCTAACATAGCCGCTCGTTGGGCCTCGAGAACC
>JAFDFW010000890.1 GCA_019309605.1 Deltaproteobacteria bacterium
AAGACCCAACGGTTGGGTATGCCCAAGATCTTGGTGTCCTTACTCGGAAGCATGACGGTCGTCACGATGCCGAGGATCGCGAACATGAAACAGATCTCGATGTTGAGGCCGATCAGGATCAAATACGCTGTCTCCCCGGGCGCGGACCATACAGGCGCGTAGCCGTTGAAGTGGAAGACTAGCGAGTTCCAAATCTCGTTGAACCAATCCATGCCCCATAGGGCGAGTCCCGCGAAGACGACGCTGTAGTTCTTCCGGCCGAGTTGGTCGTGATAGATGTAGAGGACGATCACGAGGAGCGGGATGACGTACCACTGGAAGTCGGCCGCATCGCGAAGATGGGACAGGGCCTGCTGCGCGTGTTCGGAAGGCATGATCGCGGTTTAGCACCTGCCATCGGGGACCTCCTAGTGCAGAAATTGCGCCGGAAAACCAAGGGGTGGCCGATCTTTTGAATCCCGCGGAAGTGGCGCTATCCTCGGGCGACGGTGCACGGTCGGTCGAGCGCCAACTTCAAAGCGAGTCATATGCTGCGGTTTCTCTTGAATCGATGGTCCTTGTTGTGTTTGGCGGTGCTGATCGCCGGAGTCAGTGGCGGAGCGGTCGCGGTCGGTGAGCACGCTGCCACGGAGCTGCGCCACGGCGCGGAGACATTTCATGGGCAAAGCATCCTGCGTGCTCCCGGCCTCGACAGGTGGAACGAGCTGCAAGAGAGCCCCAAGAATAATCCCGGCAAGGCGGGACGCTTTGGGTCTGCGTTTCACTATGACTCGTTCGTTTACGACAAGGCTGCGAGTAGCCCGAAGGTCGCTGGCGTCGTGCGCCGGGGAACCGTTCTCGAAGTCGGCGACAAGGTTAGCGGCTCTGGCTGCACCGATGGTAGCTGGTACAAGGCGACACCATTTGGGTATGTCTGTACGGCGCTCGGCTTTCACGTGAGCGACACACCGAGCACGAACCAATACGGCGTGCCGCCTGCCAAGGTCAGCAACCACCTTCCCTATCAATACTCTCGCGTCATTACCAAGCGTGCGCCGCGCTACTACCGCATGCCAACCGTGCAGGAGGAAAAGCAAGCACGTCGCGCGATGGAAAAGAAGGGCACGACCCCGGAGGCGGTGTCCTCACTGATGGAAGGTGACTACTTCCTCGCACTTGCCGAGAAAGAGACGCGCAAAGCTGACGGCGTGGTCTTCTACCGCACCATTCGCGGCCGTTTCGTTCGGGAAAGCGACGTCGAGCTTCGCAACCCGGATGTCGTGCGCGGCGAAGAAATAGGTAGGGACGGTTGGCGCCTTCCGCTCGCGATCGTCTACGGCGAGGATCGGGAGCTGCTGAACGTCAAAGGGAGCGAGCCGCGGGTGATCGGTACGGCCAAGAAGCATTCGCGCTTCGTGGTCGAAGAGGAGCTCACCAAAGACGGCATCGCGTATGTCTCTGGCACCCCCGGCGCCGTTCGCCGCGACGAGGTCCGCATGGTGCGTCAGACCCAACGCCCGAACCACGATGAACGCGACCGACCCGATCGACGGATTCTACGAAGTTGAAGAAGTCCCGTGGACGCTCTACTACCACGGCGGATACGCGCTTCACGGCGCCTACTGGCACACCGATTTCGGCAAAGTGCGCAGTCATGGTTGCACGAACATCGCACCAGTCGATGCGCGCTGGCTCTACTACTGGAGCGAACCCGAGGTCCCGGCCGCCTGGCATGCCGTGCGGTTCCAGCGTGAAACGACGTGGATTCAGTTCACGAGTTGAACGCGCCCCGCAGGAACAGCAACAGCGCGGCGGCGACCGCGACCGCAACGATGATGTTGCGAAGTCGCGAATCGTCGACGCGCGGAATCAAGCTATGGCTCGCGCGTAGCCCGAGCCATACCGCCGGCAACAGGGCGGCCCCGATGACGACCTCATCCCAGCTGACTTCTCCGGCCGCAGCGCGCACGCCGATGGTGATGCAGACGCCGATCGCGAACACCAAGCCGAGGTTGGCGCGCACGGTCGGGCCAGCGTCATTGCGATAAAGAAGCGCAATGGGAGGCCCGCCGATGGCGGACACCATCGCCATGGTTCCCGAGGCAACACCGGCGCCAAACTCTCGAGTCGGGGTTCGACGAAACGCTCCCCGGCTGACGACGATC
>JAFDFW010000022.1 GCA_019309605.1 Deltaproteobacteria bacterium
GAGCCCGGTGAAATTCGAAATCTCACCGGCTCTCGCCTTCTTGTAGAGGCCTTTCGGATCGCGCGCCTCGCAAATCTCGAGCGGCGTGTCGACGAACACCTCGATGAATTCACCAGGCTCCATCAGCGCTCTCACTCGGTCGCGGTCCCTGCGGTACGGTGAGATGAAGGCTGACAACACCAGGCCTCCGGCGTCCGCAAACAAGCGCGCAACCTCGCCGATGCGCCGAATGTTCTCGACACGGTCCTCAGGTGCGAAGCCGAGGTCGCCGTTGAGCCCGTGGCGCACGTTGTCGCCATCGAGCACGTACGCAAAGGCGCCTCGCTCGATTAGCATGCGCTCGACGCGATACCCGATGGTACTCTTGCCTGAGCCAGAGAGGCCCGTGAACCAAAGCACGGCGCCACGATGTCCGTGTGCGGCCGCGCGAGCTTCCCGATCGACCTCGCCAATGTGCATGGTCAGGTTTTCTGCCTTAGGCGTGCTCATGTGGCTCAACATAGCGTCGCTCCCCTGCGGAGCAACCTACCCCGCGAGCTGGCCGGCTATCTTCTGGGGACGGCTCTGGAGACCACGCATCAGTTCTGCCCGTTGCGCCGAACCGCGATGTTATGCTGCCGAAGCGTCTTGCTGAAGTGATGCTGGCCGCCGCCTCGCGCAACGAAGTAGTAGTAGTCGTGCTGTTCGGGATCGATGACCGCTGCGATCGCAGCCCTCCCCGGATTGCTGATCGGACCTGGCGGAAGCCCCGAATGCCGATACGTATTGTAGGGGTTTTGTGCGTCGTCCAGCATGGCCCGGGTGATTCGGCCGTCGTAGTCGTCGCAGGAGGGCGCCGCCTCTGGCACCGCAACGCATCCGTATTGAACCGTCGGGTCGGCCTGTAGCCTCCGGCGCGGCAGGAATCGTTTGGACGTCAGGCGGTTCCAGAATACGCCCGCGATCCTGGGGCGTTCGGACGGTACCGCGGCTTCCTTCTCGACGATGGACGCCAGCGTCACGATGTCATGGGTCGTCCAGCCCTTCAGTTTGCTGAGCCGCTCCGCGTATTGCTCCTCGAACTCTTCGTGCTTGCGAGTCCAGTTCGCCAGCATGCGTTCGACGACACGCCTCGGCCTGGTGTCGTCGTCGAACTCGTAGGTGTCGGGAAACAGATATCCCTCGGCGTCGTTCGCCTCTACACCGTAACTCGCGAGGAGCGATGCATCTTCGGTCGCATCGAGGAAATCATCCGCGTCACACACGCCGTACTCGTCGAGCCGCTGCGCAATTTCAAAACGAGAAAAGCCTTCGGGGATTAGGATGCGAACCTGAATGCGACCCAGGCTCGTCGTCGCGTGCCGCGCGGCCTCCTCAGGGGTCATCGGTACGCGAAATCGAACCTTCCCCTGTCGAAGGTGCCTGTCGAGGCGCCGCATGCGCATGTAGAGAGACCACACCCTAGCGTCTTTGATGACGCCCTCACTCTGAAGCTGCGTCGCGAGTTGCCGGAGCGTCATCCCCTGGGAGACTTGGATGTGGACCTCTTCGACTTCGCTCGCGGGTCCGTCGGTGTCCGGATAAATCACGAACAACCACCCCATCGCGCCGAGAAGGCCGAGCACCGCCAGCAAGGTCACGAGGCTCAAGGCCCGGGCGATCCCACTGCCGAGGTCGCTCTCGACCTCTATAGGCTGTTCGGGTCCTTCCACGTCCCACCCTTATTGGCGTCTAGATACCCCTGGAGCAAGATGGTGGCTGCGGATTGGTCGACGACCGCGCGCTGCTTGGCCCCTCGACGTCCCATTTCCCGCAACGAGCGCTCTGCGGCCACCGTGGTGAGCCGCTCGTCCCAATAGACGACCTCGACCCCGAGAGCCGCCCCGAGCGTCTCCCCAAACACCCTGGCGCGCCGCGCCGCCTCACCCTCGCGTCCGTCGAGTCGAAGTGGCAACCCGACCACTGCCAGCGAAATCTCATCGTCCGCAAGGGCCTCCTGAACACGCCGCGCCACCTCGGCCGCGCCGCCTCGGGCCTGGACCGTCTCCCGGGGAAAGGCGATCGACCCGTCCTCGTCCGAGATCGCGACGCCGATGCGCGCCTGCCCAGGATCGATGCCCACAATCCGGCTCACCTCAACCACCTGCTCCGGGCTGGACGCCTCCATCGGGGGGAGAGGGCGGAGGGCTCGATGCGAGACGCTGGCTCAGCAGCGGCAGCACGTAGGGAAAACCGACTTGGACCTGGTCGAGGTCGGGCGCGATCTGCCCAGCCAACCAGAACATCATGACGGAAGCTCGCTCGACGTAGAACCAACCATCCGGATAGTGCACTGACCGCATCAGGCTCCGGAGCTCGCGGCGCTCGACCTCGGGATCGGCCAGCGCTTCGAGCTCTCTTGCATTCGCTTTCATCAGCGCCGCGGGGGTTCGTGCTTCGAGCTTGAGGAGCTTTTGGAAGTACGTCTTCACCGTCTGCTCGAGCAGCGCACGGTCGCCACCCTCAGCCACGAAGCCGATCGCCTCGATGCCTTGCAGCGCTAGCGCGTCGTTCTGCTCGAAGAAGCCGCGCAGGACGTCGACCATCCCGAAGACCGTCTTGTCGGAGACCTCGCTAATCGCGCCGAAGTCGAGCACGACGAGCTTCGCGTCGTCGGAGCCCTCGACCGGTTGCACCAGAAAGTTACCGGGATGTGGGTCGGCGTGAAAAAATCGGTCGACGAAGACCTGCTTGTAGAAGCTCTTCACGAGTCGATTGGCGAGCTTGTGCAGGTCGACGCCGCGCTCCCGGATCTCGTCGAGGTGTGTGATCTTGATGCCTTCCATGAAAGACATCGTCAGCACGTCCCGTGTCGTCACCCCGTCGATGACCTCGGGAAAAAGAATGTGGTCGTCGTCGGCGAAGTTAGCCGACATGCGACGCATGCACTCCGCCTCGTGTAGGTAGTCGGTCTCGCGACGCAGCAGATCGAGCAGTGACCCGTGAACGGCTTCGATGTTCTGCACAGGCACGAACCACTTGTAGACGCGAACCATGAGCTTGATGACGCGCATATCGATGCGGACGAGGTCACGAATTCCCGGGTACAAGACCTTGACCGCGACCTTGCGGCCATCGTCCATGTACGCGACGTGCACCTGCCCAAGCGAGGCGGCGGCAACCGGCTCACGCTCGATGCTTCGAAAGAACGCCGCGGGCGGGGCCCCAAGGCTCTCGACGAACACTCGCTCAATTTCGTCGAAAGGGTGCGGCGGCACGGCGTCCTGTAGAGTCTCGAGCCTCTTGATGTAGGGGGGCGGCAGGAACCCGCCCATGATCGACAGGACCTGGCCCAGCTTGATGTACACCCCGCGCTGCCGGAGCATCCCCGCGAGCATCCGTTTGGAGTTCTTCTCGTCGAGCCGGGCCTGGCGGCGGGTCAGCCATGGCGGCAGGACGGGCTCTTCGTGACCTGTCGCAGGATCGTCCCGCCAGCGGCGAAAGATTTTCACTAGGCCCAATTGCACCATGTAACTGGCAAAAATGATGCCGAATGCGAGCTGGGCGCGGACGAGGCGGACGAAAAGACTCATGCGGTTCGGAGGTTGGGAGACAGTAGCAGCGATTGGGAAAGGTCCCACCCCTTTAGAGGAGCTCCCAAACGGTATAGGGTGAGCGGGTCGTGTCGGGTAGTCGCAGCAAGAAGCTCCGAGACAAGCTGAACCACGCACTCCAGAGGGAGCGGCTCATGGAAGCCCTCCTGCACTACGAGGCCCTGCAAGGCGTGGAGCGGACTGAGGCACGTTGGCCGCATCGCAAAGGGGATCTGCTGAAACGGCTAGGGCGAGCGGATGAGGCGATCGCTGCGTACGAGCGAGCTGTCGACCTCTATGCCCAACAGGGGTTCGTGGCGCGGGCGGCTGCCATGGCCAAAGTCGTCCTGGCAATGGCCCCAGACCGCGTAGACGTTCTCGAGCGAGTCGACGTAGATGCCGCCAGGAAACTCCACCGCTCTGCGAGGTCGGTGATCGTCACCGCTGATGCGGGCGCCGAGTTGGACGACCGAGTAACGACCCAAACCAAGCGCCTCGCAATCAACGCGCTGCCACTGGTGGCCGACGATTCTGCGGCCGACGACGTGCTGAGGTTCACGGTGCCCCCTAGCCCCCAACACCTCACGCTCGATCTCGACATCTCCGACGCAGAGGTGCAAGACCGTCCTCCGATAGTCGACGGGCTCAGTGAGCGGCCCAGCGCTGAGCATCTGGCTCAGCTCCCTTCGATGCCGTTGTTCGCGGAGGTTCCAAAGTCGGTGCTGTCCAAGATGGTCAGGGAGTCGCGTCTGATCGACGTCGAACCGGGCGAGAACCTCATCGACAGGGGCACCACGGCTGATGCCCTCTACGCGCTCATCGAGGGAAGCGTTCAACTGATCCGCGCAACGAATGAAGACGCCGTCGTGTTGTCCGAAGGCGATGTCGTCGGCATTTCGTGTCTGCTCGAGCGCGTGAACTACGAAGGGGACGTAACCGCACGAACCAAGGTTCGCGCGTTGCGCATCAGCAGGCTATTGCTGGACCGGCTCGTCGCTGGACCGGCTCGTCGCCGAGCACCCCGCGCTGGGCGACCTCTTGCTCGAGGTTCTTGGGCGCCGGTTGGTCGCAACGTTGGTACGGAGCTCGCCGATGTTCTCGAGCTTCAACAACGGCGGCCGCTCGGAGGTCGCAGCCCTATTCGAGGTTCGCCGCGCGAACCAAGGGACCGTGATCTTGGAAGCCGGGAAGCGCGCCGACGGCCTTTACATCCCCATGATTGGCGAGCTGGCCGTCATCGGCCCGGACGGCGAGGAGATCGGGAGCCTCAAGCTCGGACGCGCGCTCGGCCGGCACTCGATGCTGACTCAAAGCCCATCGCCCATGACGGTCAGGGCCACCTCCGATGTCCTCCTGCTGAGGTTGTCCGCCCGGCGTTTCCAGGAGCTGGTCGCGGCGCATCCGCACATGGTCGCGCACCTCGAAGAGCTCGCAAGACGGCCGAGCACGCCGACGTTCTCGCTCGTGCCAGAGCCGCGGCGACACAGCGGGGCTTGAGGCTCGCTGCGGGCGAGGTGCACCCTGCGGTGAACCCTCTATACTGATGTTCGCATGAGTTACAGCGCCTCATTTCGTTGTGTCGCGGGTTGTCACGGAACCTACCCGCTCGACCAGGTGATCTACAACTGCCCCGAGTGCGGAGAGCTTCTCGAAGTCCACCACGACATCGATGCCTTGAAGGACCGAAGCGGCTCGGCGTGGATCAAGTTGTTTGATCAACGCTGGATGACGCGGGACTGGCCGCACGGCAGCGGCGTCTGGGGCAAGAAGGAGTGGGTCCAGCCAAACCTCCGAGAAGAGAACGTCGTCTCGACGGCCGAGGGTGGCACGAACCTCTTCTGGGCCGAGCGCTACGGCAAGACGCTCGGTCTCAAAGACGTGTGGATCAAGAACTGCGGGAACAGCCACACCGGGTCGTTCAAAGACCTCGGGATGACGGTGCTGGTGAGCACGGTCAAGCAAATGATCGAGGACGGCAAGCCGATCCGCGCCATCGCTTGCGCGTCGACGGGCGACACCTCAGCCGCGCTTGCCGCCTACTGCGCGTCGGCTGGAATCCCATCCGTGGTGTTGCTGCCCAAAGGCAAGGTGACCACCGCACAATTGGTCCAGCCCCTTGCGAACGGCGCGCTCGTCTGCGCCCTCGACACCGACTTCGACGGCTGCATGGAAATCGTCCAGAAGCTCACCACCGAAGAAGGCATCTATCTCGCCAACTCGATGAACTCGCTTCGTCTCGAAGGACAGAAGACGGTGGCAATCGAGATCGTTCAGCAGTTCGATTGGCAGGTGCCGGACTGGGTCATCATCCCGGGCGGAAACCTCGGCAACGTGGCGGCATTGGGCGCCGGGTTCGACATGATGTTCGAGCTAGGGCTCATTTCTAAGCGCCCCCGCATTTGCCTGGCGCAGGCCGAGAAGGCCAACCCACTCTACCGCGCCTACAAGCAGGGCTGGGACAGCTTCGAGGCGATCACCGCGGAAGACACCGAGGCGAGCGCCATTCGAATCGGCAACCCGGTGAGCGTACGCCGTGCGATTCGCGCACTGGAAGCGTTCGACGGGGTGGTCGAGCAGGCGAGTGAAGCGGAGCTGGCTGAAGCATCCGCCGCGGCCGACCGAGCGGGGAGCTACACCTGCCCGCACACCGGCGTGGCCCTCGCAGCGCTCGCGAAGATCCGAGCCAAGGGCCTCGTGGAGCCCGGCCAACGCGCCGTCGTCATCTCCACCGCCAACGCCCTCAAGTTCACCCAGTTCAAAATCCGCTACCACGAAAACGAGATTCCCGGCGTCGAGAGCCGGCAGCCAAACCGCCCAGTAGATCTGCCGAGTGAATTCGAGGCGGTGAAGGCATCGGTGTTTAGAGAGCTGGAGAAGCGGGCAAAGTAGTTTGGTGGCTTCTAGCGGTCGGGAGGCTGCAAGCCTGGTTTGGTTTAGTTACATCCGACCCGCCCACCCCCACCCGTAATCCTCCCTGCCGCGCCCTGTGCTTCGCACGGGCTTGGCGGCGCTTTTGCGCCGGGCTTCGCCCTTCGGGCTCGCGCTGCCGCGCATGTCTTGAAGGAGGGAAGCGAAGCCCCTTGGCGACGCAGTCGCTTTGCGGGGTCAGTGTTCGAGTTGATGGAGCAGTAGCTCCCGGTCACTACGCCGAAGATTCACGAATCGCATTCGCACTGTGAACTGCGAATCGTCGACGCGCTTCGATCCGATTGCTCTCCCCTCGAATGGGCGTTCGCCCTCCTCCAGCACGAGCACGAACCGGATTGGCGCACCCGGTGCGAATGCTCGGGGGCTCAGCAAGGTGAGAAGAGCCCCGTCGAAGGTGCGGGCCTCGGCGTCTTCGCCGCTGTCCAAACGGATCTTCACGCTCACCCCTTCTGGCGCCTCATCGCGGCGCGGGCTTCTTTGAGGTCTTCCTGCTTGCGGATCGAATCTCGCTCGTCGCCCTTCTTCTTGCCGCGGCCTAACCCTAGCTGAACCTTGGCCACGCCGTTCTTGAAGTAGACCTGAAGCGGCACCAGCGCATAGCCGCGGATCGTGAGCCGCCCTCGGAGCTTTTCGATCTCTCGCTTGTGCACGAGCAGCTTGCGGCGCCGCTGCGTCTCGTGCCCTGCGTGGCCGCCCTGTTCATAGGGGGCGATGTGCATACCGTAGAGGAAGAGCTCGTCCGCATCGATTCGGCAGTAGGCGGCCTCGAGATTGCCCCGGCGCGCCCGGAGGCTTTTGACCTCGGTGCCGTAAAGCACCATGCCGGCCTCGAACCGGTCGTCGATGTCGTATCGTTTGGCGGCCTTTGGATTGCGGCACACCAGGAACTCCATCCCTGGAACGCCTTTATCAACGCGCTTGTTCGCCATCCCCTGTCGGCTCTAGCACGGGCTGTTGGGCTTTGCGAAGTTGGTCGAGCCACCCGAGCTCCGCCTCCAAGCGATGGGCGGTCGGAACGTCGCCACGCGTTTCGGCCGCTTCGAGAGCCTTCTTCCGATGTTCAATCTCCTGCTCCCAGCGTGCGCTCGCGGACGGGGAATCGTCGAGCACCCAGCTCCGCGCGTTCGCTTTGACCGGGAACTGAACGCGCGCATCAGGCACTGGTGAATCGGGAACCGACACCTCTAAGAGGAGTCGCGGCCAAGACGCGTCGATCTCGATGACGCACGGTGATTCTCCCCAGTCGGAGCGCGGCAAGAAAACCTCGGAAGCGTAGCCATCGGCGTC
This sequence comes from Deltaproteobacteria bacterium, assembly GCA_019309605.1. Taxonomy (GTDB): domain Bacteria; phylum Myxococcota_A; class Polyangia; order Polyangiales; family Houyiibacteriaceae; genus SG8-38. Next base: position 7,767 of record JAFDFW010000022.1, read on the forward strand.
GACCTGGGCCCAGGCAAGGCAAGTTCGCTCCCTCTCGCGAATCGCTACCACCACGTCATGCCTTCCGTCGCGGTCGAAGTCTGGGCGGGGGTCTGGGCCGAGCGCGACCCAGAGCCGCTCCGGCCATCGTGCGTCGGGCACCTGGATCGACAACGAGGGGCCTCGTGAAGTCACCACACGAACGGTCGAGTCGGGGCCCCGGCGGGCGTCGAATGCCACGAAGTCGTGTTCGTCGATGCGGCGCTCTACCTCGAAGCCGTCGGCGCGGAGGTCCTCGATGATCGCGTCCGCCTCAGCACGAGGGTCGACGCCAAGTCGCAGATAGTCGAGGGGATCTTGAACCGGCTCGGGCTGCGCACACGCCACCAAGCACGCGCAGCAAAGAATGAGGCATCTCACGCGGCCATTTTACGTTGCTTCAATGAGAAGGCGAGCCGCCAGCACGAAGGGTTCCACCTCCGCCACGCCGCCAGCCCTCAGAGCGTCCGAAGCGGCCCGGAGCGTCGCCCCAGTCGTTCGCACATCGTCCACGAGAAGCACCCGCCCCACCCCGCAGAGGCGCCACGGCGCGAACGCCCCCGCGATGTTCTGCTGCCGCTCTGCATGCGGCAGGTCGACCTGGCTCGGCGTGTTTCGCACCCGGCGGAGCCCTCGAAGCAAGGCAGGAACCCCGAGCGACCTCGCGACCGGCTTTGCCAACAGCGCCGCTTGATCGTACCCGCGGAAGCGTCGCCTTCGCCAGTGGAGGGGAACAGGCACGACCGCGTCGACTTTGCCTGCCCAGTGGTCTGCGTGGCCGGCCATGACCGAGCCGAGCGCAGCCCCCAGCTCGCTGCGGCCGTCGTACTTGAAGCGCTGAATCGCATCGGCGACCGGGCCGCCGTACTCGAAGACGGCGCTCGCGCCGGACGCGCGTTCGACCAGCGCTGTACATGAATAGCAGAAGACTCCGGTGCTCTCGGAGGGCTCATCACAGCCGGCGCAGCGCGAAGGGGAGATCAGGGTGAGGAAGCCTTCTAGAAGATCATGCACCCAGCAACATCGGACACCCCGCCAACACGTTGCGCTGACACTGACGCCGCAAGCCACCCGCGGCAGCGCGAGCCCGAAGGGCGAAGCCCGGCGCGAACGCGCCGCCAAGCCCGTGCGAAGCACAGGGCGCGGCAGGGAGGATTACGGGTGGGGGTGGGCGGGCGGTGTAACTCACACTGGCCTAGTGGTCGTACGGCTCTCCACGCAATATCGAAAATGCTCGATACACCTGCTCCGCCAAAAACAATCTCGCTAACCGATGTGGCAGCGTCATCGCCGAGAGCGAGAGCTTGAGATCCGCCTTCTTCGAAAGCTCCTGCGGCAGTCCATAGGCGCCGCCGATGAGGAACACCACGGTCTGAACCGACTCGTTCTCGGCACGGCCCAGCCACTTCGCAAAGTCTCGGCTGCTGATGGCACGGCCGTCGACTTCGAGTGCAACGACGCGCGAACGATCGGGGATGCTCCGGGCGAGGCGCTCGGCCACCTCATCGGCCTTCCCGTCTTTGATCTCGATTTCTTCGAGCTTGGCGTATCGATCGATGCGCGCGTAGTAGTCGCCGAGAAGTGACCGCAAGTCGCGGTCCTTCGCTTTACCCACTGCGATAATCCGTACGCGCACGACGCCAAGGTCTACGGAAAGCGGAAACCCTCGTCGGCCTTCTGACCTTCGAACTCTACCCGATCCGCATCGAGCCAGAGCGCCTCGAGGTTGTAGTAGCCGCGCGTGTCCTGATGAAAGATGTGCACGACCACATCGCCGAAATCGAGAAGCACCCAGTTGCCCTGCGGCAGCCCTTCAACGCCCGAGCAACGCGCGCCGTACTTGTGCTTGACGTCTTCTTCGATGCCGCGCGCGATGGCCGCCACTTGGCGATCGCTTCGCCCGCTCATGACGACGACGTAGTCGGTGTAATCAACCTTGCCGCGCACATCGATGATTTCGATACTCGCTGCCTTCTTATCGAGCGCTGCCTCGGCGACCTTCAACGCCAGCTCGCGGCCGACGACTTGGTCGTCACTCGAAGGGGAACTCGGGTTCGTTTTCAGTTGTGCGCCTTCTGCTTGTTTGACCAACTAGTCTCCTCCTTTTACTGCCGGACTTGGCCGTCGCCCTGGCCGACCCATTTGAGAGTACACAGCTCGGCTAAGCCCATTGGACCATATGCATGGACCTTTGTTGTCGAAATTCCGATTTCGGCGCCGAGGCCGAGGGCAAACCCATCATTAAAACGAGTCGATGCGTTCACGAGAACCAAGCTTGCGTCGACCTCGTGCATCCAGCGATCGGCATGGGCGGCGTCCTCGGTGACGATCGCCTCGGTGTGGTTTGAGCCGTGTTTGGCCACGTGATCGAGCGCACCGTCGATACTGTCGACGACGCCGACGTTGAGGATCAAATCGAGATACTCAGTATCCCAGTCCTCGTCGGTCGCGCTCTTGACGCCATTGAGATAGGCAGCCGCGCGATTGTCAGCATGGATCTCGACGCCTTCCGCTTCCATCTTGGTGCCGAGCTTCGGCAAGAACGTCGGGGCAACATCGGCGTGAACCAGAAGCGTCTCCATGGAGTTGCACACCCCCGGACGCTGCACTTTGGCGTTCAGCGCGATCTGCAAAGCCATTTCGGGGTCGGCCGTCCGGTCGACAAAGACGTGACACACACCTTTGTAGTGCTGGATGACAGGAACTCTTGCATGCTCGGCGACGAACCGAATCAATCCTTCTCCGCCTCTCGGGATGACCATGTCGAGAATACCATCAAGACCAATCATCACCAACGTCGCTTGTCGATCCGTGGTGGGCAGAAGGGTGACAGCCTCGGGCGGCAAGCCTTCGTCCGCCAGCGCCTGAGTGAAAATCTCGGCGATCGCCGTGTTGCTGTGAAACGCCTCTTTGCCGCCTCGAAGCAGGACCGCGTTGCCGCTCTTGAGGCAAAGGGAGGCAGCGTCTGCCGTCACGTTCGGCCTGGATTCATAGATGATGCCGATGAGGCCCAGGGGCGCGCGCATCTTGCCGACGCGAAGACCGTTGTCGAGCACGCGCTCCTCGACGACCGTGCCCACGGGATCCGGGAGCCCAGCAACCTGTTCGAGGCCGTCAGCCACTCCGCCGAGACGCTCCCGATCGAGCTGAAGGCGATCGAGCATCGCCTTCGACAGCCCCATCTCCTGGGCGGCCGCCATGTCCTTTGCGTTCGCCTCGAGCACGCGATCGCTCGCCTCCCCGCGCAGGGCTTCAGCCGCCCGGCGCAACACGGCGTTCTTTTGCTCGGTGCTCGCCGTCGCAAGGACGCGCGAGGCTTCTTTGGCTCGCTGAGCCAAGCCCGTCACGAGCGCGGTCAAGTCATTACCCATCGCCCGTGAACCTAGCACCTTTTGCGGCGGGCGGGAGCCACCCCGCTCAGGCGCCGTTCTTGGTGAGAACGATGTCGTCTCGGTGCACGATCTCGTCGCCTGTGTGGTTGCCAATGCGTTCCGCGATTTGCTGGCTGTGTCCGCCAGCGAGCTGGCCCACCTCGTCTGCGCTGTACCGCGCAAGGCCTCGGGCGAGCTCCTGACCGGACTCGTTGACGATCGACACGGCATCGCCGACCCCGAACGAACCTGCGACCGAAACGACGCCGGCCGGGAGCAGGCTCGCGTGGCGCTGCTCGAGCGCACGGCACGCGCCCGCATCGACGACGATGCGGCCTTGCGGCTTGAGCGTGTACGCGATCCAATGCTTCCGGCTCGGCAGCGGCGAGCCGTCCGGCAACAGCAGCGTCCCGACGTCATCGCCGCGCATGAGCGCGTCGAGAAAGCCCGATGACGCCGCGGGGCCGATGACGACCGGCAAGCCATGGAGCGTGGCACGACGCGCCGCCTCCACCTTCGACTGCATGCCGCCGAGACCGACATCGCTTTCGGGCGGTTTGATGAAGTGCTCGATGTCGGCGACCTCGCGCACGAGCGAGATGCGATCGTCGTGGCTGTCGAGGATGCCGACCACGTCGCTCAAGAGCACGAGCAGGTCGGCGCCCACGAGCGTGCACACCATCGCAGCGAGTTGGTCGTTGTCGCCGAACCGCAGCTCGTCGATCGACACGGTGTCGTTCTCGTTGATGATCGGAACCACCCCGAGCTTGAGGAGCTCGTCGATCGCCTCCCGCGCGTGTAGGTATCGATCGCGGTCCGTCACCGCGTCGTGTGTCAACAGGACCTGCGCCACGTGGATGCCGAGCGGCTCGAAGGCGTCTTCGTAGGCCCGCATGAGCAAGGACTGGCCCGTGGCGGCAGCAGCCTGCAAGAGGGAGATTTTCTTGGGACGCTCAGTGAGGCCGAGGCGCTCCCTGCCGACGGCGACGGCGCCGGACGAGACGAGGACGACTTTGCGTCCGGCTTTGACCTGGGTGGCGACCTGCTCGGCGACCTGGGCGAACCGGCCCCCGTCCGCGCAGAGTGCACGGCTGCCGATTTTGACTACCAACCGCTTACAGTCACGGAGGGCGGTTCTGGTTTTGTCGCCGGACATTGTGAGGACTTGAATCGCATCCCCGGCGGCGTCCTGCAAGCGGCGCGGAAAAAGGGGACAGTCCCCTTTTCGCTGGTAGCATTGGGAGATGCTTGCGGGGGACGTGGCGCGGTGGTTCGTTTGGGCGATGGCCTTCGCATGGGGGGCGGCCTGGGGAAGCTTCTTCAATGTCGCGATCTATCGCTGGCCTCGCGGGATGTCGGTCGTCAGCCCACCGAGTCATTGCCCCGGATGCGGCGTTCCGATTCCCGTCTGGAACAACGTCCCGATCCTGGGTTGGTTGTTCCTGCGCGGAAAGGCGTCCTGCTGCGGCACCTCGATCTCACCCCGATACCCGATGGTCGAGCTCCTGGCCGCGGTGCTTTGCGTTGCGATCGCCGAGCTCTGGGTCGTGCGAGCGGCGCCGGGAACGCTGCTTCTGCACGCAACGATCGAAACCCTCCTCTACTTCGTCTTCGCGGGCGGTCTCCTGATCGCCACCTTCGTGGACCTCGAATGGATGGAGATTCCCGATGAAGTCAGTCTTCCGTGCGCTGCGCTCGGTCTCCTGAGCGCTCCGTTTCGAACCGAGCCCGGGGTTTGGTCCGCAGCGGTCGGAGCGGGCGCTGCGTATCTGATGGTTCAGCTGATCTTCGTCTGGGGCTACGAACGCATCGCGGGCCGGCGCGGCATGGGTGAAGGCGACTCGAAGCTCTTGCTGATGATCGGCGCCTTTCTCGGATGGAAGGGCGCGCTCTTCAGCGTGGTCGCGGGTTCTCTCCAAGGCCTCGTGTTCGCAGGCTTCGCATTGGTCACCGGACGCAAACTCACACCGGACGTCGAAGAACGCGTCATCGATGGTGAGGTGATCGAGGCACCCGAAGAGCCGGACACCAGTCGCATCGGGGTGCTCAAGCTTCCGTTTGGGCCGTTTCTCGCGCTCGGTGCGCTAGAATATCTTCTCGCGGGAGACGCGATACTGTCTTGGTACTTCGGCCTGTTACAGTGATGAACGACTAGCGTCGGTAACCGCCACCGCCGCCACCACCGCCGCCGGCCTCACGCTCACGCGCGAGGTCGACACGAATGGTACGGCCGCCGAGGGAGGCCCCATCCATCTGGTCGCGGGCTGAAGCAGCAGCTTCTTCCGTGGTGTACGTCACGAAGCCGAAACCCCGCGAACGGCCGGTTTCGCGATCGCTTACGACCTTCGCATCGGTGACCTCGCCGAACGGCGCGAACGCCTCCTCGAGGTCTTCAGTCGTCGTAGCCCAGGCGAGCCCGCCGCAGAACAGTCTCTTACTCATGGTCAACTCTTTCACTGTGCAGCTGACACGACGCCATGCCGAGGCAGTGCTTCAATTCGATCCGGTATTAACCGGCAGAGTTGGATTGTACCGACTGGTAACGATCCCACAAGCTTGGAGTCGATTCCTCGCCCAAACGTGTCTTGTAGTCGTCGTCTTTCGCCCGGCCCTGGAGCTTGGCGATTTCGCCGATGAGCTTGTCGCGGGAACCGACCGCTTTGCCGATCGCCTCAAAGACCTGTTCCAGATGGAGCAGTTTGCTGTTCGAGACGTGCTGGAGGCCCTTTTCCTCATTCAGCCGGTCGAGCCAGAGGTCCTTGCCTGCGACCTTCTTCACGGCAGCAACCAGTTGTTCTTTCGCCTTCTTCGGATCATCTCCGAAGCGCTCTTTTACAATCGAGAGTGGGGACTTGCTCATCAGGTGCACCATGGCCCCGAAACGCCAGGTTTTCTGGGTTGGGGAGCGCCCGGATTAGCACGAGGGCCCCACCGTGCAAGCCGGGTGCCGCCCTCCTGGGACCCTAAGCCCTGATTAACACCCTCGGGCGACAATTGGGGGCAAAGGTTCGGTGGATCCGGTTCGGCGGGCACAGTAGAGTCAGCCCGCTCATGGCGGCCGAATTCGTTCACCTGCACGTTCACAGCGAGTTCTCGATGTTGGACGGAGCCATCCGGATTCCGCAGCTCGTCGAGAACGTCGGCAAGATGGGTATGCCCGCGGTCGCGCTGACCGACAACGGGAACATGTTTGGTGCCGTGCAGCTCGTGCGAGCGTGCCAGGGGACCGACGTGAAGCCGATCCTCGGGTGCGAAGTGAGCTTCACCTCGGGTGACCGTCGCGACCCGCAGAATCACGAGCTGCATCATCTGCTGCTGCTCGCCTCCTCGCAGGAAGGCTATCAGAACTTGGTGCGCTTGGTGAGCGCGGGCTGGGTCGACGGGATGGCTGTGTACGATGAGCCGCGCATCGACTTCGAGGTGCTCCAGAAGCACAGCAAGGGCGTCGTCGGTCTGAGCGCGTGCATGGGCGGTCACGTGGCGCAGGAGATCCTCAACAAGGGGCCGGAGGTCGGTCGCGACGCGCTTGCACACCTGCGCGATTCCTTCGACCCAGGTCACTTCTTCGTCGAGCTTCAGGATCACGGATTCCCGGAGAACAGGCCGCTCAATCAGGTCTTGGGCAGGCTCGCCAAGGAGCTCGACCTTCCGATGGTTGGCACGAACGACTGCCACTACCTCGAGCGTCAATCCTCGCACGCACAGCTCGTGCTTCAGTGCATCGGCGCGGGGCGCAGCGTCCGAGAGATGGAAGCCGTGCATCACCATTCTTCGGAGCTCTATCTGAAGACGCCAGAACAGATGCTCAACCTCTTCGCGCACATCCCTGACGCAGCGAAGAATACGCTTCTGATCGCGGAGATGTGCGCAGGCAATGCCACCCCGCTTGCCGACCCCAAGCTTCCGAGTTTTGCGGTTCCGGGCGGCGCGACCGAGGAAGACTACCTGCGCGCCCTATCCGTCGCCGGGCTCGGTCGTCGCATGGTCGAGATGCGGGAGCGTGGCGAAACGTTCGAGGACGGCCCTTATCACGGTCGGCTCGAGCTCGAACTCGAAGTCATTCTGAAGATGGGTTTCGCCGGTTACTTCCTCATCGTTCAGGACTTCATCAACTGGGCGAAGGACAACGGCGTGCCCGTCGGCCCGGGGCGCGGTTCGGGCGCCGGCTCGTTGGTCGCGTGGGCCCTTCGCATCACCGACCTGAACCCGATCACACACGGACTTCTGTTCGAGCGGTTCCTGAACCCCGAGCGCGTGTCGATGCCAGACTTCGATATCGACTTCTGCATGGATCAGCGCGACCGCGTCATTCAGTACGTGCGCGACAAATACGGGAAAGCGAGCGTCGGGCAGATCGCGACCTTCCATCAGCTCAAGAGCCGTAGCGTCGTGCGAGATGTTGGGCGCGTCATGGGCATGACGCCGGGCGAAGCGGGTTTGATCGCGACGATGATTCCTGAGCCCGTTGGCGGGAAGAGCGTACCGATCGGCGATGCCCTCGAGCAGGAGGCGCGGCTCAAGACCGCATACGAGCAGGACAGCCAAGCGCACGAGCTGCTCGACACGGCCCAGGAGCTCGAGAACCTGACACGGCACGCGGGCATGCACGCAGCCGGCGTGGTGATCAGCGAGGGACCGATTTGGGACCACGTGCCGGTGTTCTGCCCCGAGCCCAACGTCTACGTCACGCAGTATCACAAGGATGACGTCGAGGCGGCGGGCCTGGTGAAGTTCGACTTCCTCGGTCTTCGCACGCTCACGGTAATCGACATCGCGACCAAGCTGATCGACCGCAGGCCGGACCGCCAAGGCACTCCGTTTCGAATCGACCAAATCCCGATGGACGACGACGCGACCTATGCGTTGCTGCAATCGGGCGAGACGACCAACGTGTTCCAGCTCGAGTCGAGCGGCATGCAGAACCTGTTCAAGCAGCTCCGGCCCGACCGGTTCGACGACATCGTCGCCGCGGTCGCGCTCTACCGGCCCGGCCCGATGGGCGCGCAGATGGACAAGGACTTCGTTCATCGCAAGCATGGGCGGCAGAAGGTCGAGTACCCGCATCCATCCCTCGAAGGCATCCTGAAGGAGACCCGAGGCGTCATCGTCTACCAGGAGCAGGTCATGCAGATCGCTCAGGAGATGGCCGGGTACTCGCTCGGCGGCGCGGATCTGTTGCGGCGCGCGATGGGCAAGAAGAAGGCGTCCGAGATGGACAAGCAGAAAGCCATCTTCATCGAGGGCGCCACCGCGCGCGGCCACTCGCAGGAGAAAGCCGAGGAGGTCTTCGACTTGATGGCGTACTTCGCGGGGTACGGCTTCAACAAGAGTCATTCGGCGGCGTACGCCTTGATCACGTATCAGACGGCGTATCTCAAGACGCACTACCCCGTTGAGTTCACCTGCGCGACGCTGACCGCGGACAAGGAAAAGATCGACAAAGTGGTTCGCACGGTCGCCGAGGCGCGATCGATGGGGATCACGGTGATGCCCCCCGACGTTAACGAATCCGAGATCGAATTCACGGTCGTTTACAACCCGGACGACGCCCAAGACGTCGCGCGGCTTCGCCACAAGCCGGTTTGTTACAACGGCGAGGTGCACGATCCGATGGGGCCCAAGGTTCGTTTTGGGCTTGGCGCCATCAAAGGAGTCGGCACGGGAGCGGTCGAGGCGATTCTCGAGGCGCGTCAGGGAGACCCCGAAGAAGAAGGCGGCGAGGTCCACGAGCGGCCGTTCGTCGACCTCTTCGACTTTTGTGCGCGAGTCGATTTGCGGCGCGTGAACAAGGGCGTGATCGAAGCGCTGGTCCAGTGCGGGGCGTTCGACACGGTCCACACCGCCATCCAGGTCCATCGGTCGCAGTCGTTCGTGGCGATCGAACAATCGATCGAACGCGGCAAGCGCATTCAAGCGGAGCGCTCGAGCGGGCAAGAGAGTCTCTTTGGGTTGATGGGCGGCGAAGAAGAAGCACAGGCCTACGAACACCCGGGCGGCAGCTTTCCTGTGCTCGACCCGTGGGATTCGCGCGACCAGCTCTCACGGGAAAAGGGCACGCTCGGATTCTATGTTTCGGGCCATCCGCTCGACCGCTATCGAGGCGAGCTGCTTCGCTTCTGCGACGCGACCACGGAGAGTTTGGCCCAGCTCAGCAACCACCGGCAGATCACCGTCGGAGGCACGGTCGAAGGCTACCGTGACGTCGAGGTGATCGTGCGCCCGAAGCCGCTCGAGAAAGAGGGCATCCGCGAGGCGCTGCAGTCAGGCGAGCCCATCCTGCTCACCGGCCGCGTCAAACACGAGCAAGATCGGAACGACGACAGCGCGGCACCCGAACCCAAGATCCTACTCGAGGAAGCCACCCTCCTGAGCGAGGCACTACAGGAACGCACCACGTCG
>JAFDFW010000218.1 GCA_019309605.1 Deltaproteobacteria bacterium
CTGTAGGCCATGGCGATCATCGGTGCCGCCGATGACTCGGTTCCCGGGGATGCCGGGGCCCATCATCATCATGCTGCTGATCGGCCAGTGGTCCTTGCCGTTGCCGCTGTTGTATCCGGGCGTTCGGCCAAAGTCCGAGCCCATCACGACCGCAACCTTGTCGGCGATGCCCATACGCTCGGCTTCTTGCATCGCGAAGCTCGCGCCGCCCACGAAGTCGATGAGGTTCGGCAGGTGGTTGTTGTCGTGGTTGCCGTGCGTGTCAAACCCGCCAGTACTGACACTGACGCTCACGGAAAGGCCTGCCTGATAGGCGGCCAGCGCAACTTGAATCTGCCGGTGCAGCCGATTGTCTGCGAAGTTCTCAGGCAGTGAGTCGGACACCCGCTTGAGATCGTCCTGGCCGAGTCGAGCCAGCATCAGCTCGTTCTGCCCGTCCCAGATACGCGGCAATCTCTGCTGACCCTGAAGCCTCAAAAGGCGAAGCTCTTGCTCGCGCTGAATGATCCCGGGCACGTCCGGGTGGCCGAAATAGTTCTCGTCCGAGCCGGTTGGGTCCGGACGGGACGGATGCGCGAGATTATGAAGCAAACCGCCGTCACCAAGCGGCACAGCATTCGTGACCCCTTGGGTGTCGAGATATCCGCCGTATCCGATCAACGGCATCGGAAGGGTGGGGCCGTGCGTGGCTGCGATCAGTGCGCCGATAGGGGGATGCCCCTCGGCCGTCCGACCGCTCCACGTACCGCGTGTGCCCTGGTCGTGGCCATTGGTGGTCGTGTCCATGCCGTTGATGATGGTCAGGCGCTGGTAGTGCTCTTGGAAAAACGCGTCGAGTGCGGTTCCGTCGTCGCCGAGCGGTGCGTACTCGATGTTGCCTGCAGTCCGAATGTCGCTCTTGAGGAAGCGGCCCATCGGGTTGTCCTCGTTCTCGGTGGCGCGGCCCTTCGGATCGCACAGGTGAGTCGGATCCCAGCCGCCGCCGGCGTGCATGAAGATCCAATAGGTCCCGGTGTAAGCCGATCCCGTGATCGACTGCGCGCTGCTGCGTAGAGGGTCCATTGCCGACGGCAGGACACACGTCAGTCCGGCCCAGCTTGCCATTCGTATAAAGTCACGACGATCCACAGCTAGTCCTCCCTCACTCGTACAGGTACCGGTAATCGGACAGGAGATAACTCACGGCAGCCATCCAGGCGCGCACGGTGTACTCGGTGTCTTGGTTGATTCGGCGCTCTTGTGGCAGCGAGTCACCGGTCAGTCGATCGTTGTTCAGCCTGCACGGATCAGCCAACTGCTCGGGTACCACGCCGTTGGCCAGGCCTTCGCGTCCGAGGCTGTACGCCTCCATGAGCACGACCATCGTTGCAGCAACTTCCTGGTCGGATCCCGCGAGCCCCTCTCCCAAGAGCCGGTCATGAAGATGCCGCACGGCATCGCGCACCTGGTCCGAGGCATCGGAAAGCTGTGTGCTTCGGTCGATGTTCGGGAACAAGACGCGCTGGTTTGCTGGCTTGGAGAAGTCATACGGAACCGCAGAACACGCCACTTCGTACGCCATGCGTTGCGCGAGGCTCGCCATGACGCCGTTCGGTTCGGTCACGCGCTGCGTCACCAAGTCCGAGTCGATGCCGCCATAGAAGATGCGGTACTGATCGAGGAGGTAGTCCGTGCGATCCGGGCGTGACCGCCAGGGGACGCCGGTCGTCGCCTCGATCTTCCGCGACAGATGCTCCGGCGGGAGCAGCCGGGACGTGCCGAAGGTCGAAAGCTCCATCTCCATCTCGCTGGTGAGCGGACTCGCGTTCTTGGCCCGGAAGTAAGGGCTAAGGACGATCTCGCGGACCAACACCTTGAAGTTGTGGTTGGTGTCGATGAAGCGTCGTTGAATCGTTCGCAGAACCTGCTGCTGGACTGTGTATGCGCGCTCGATCGCGGGATCGACGGTCGGGTCGATCTCGGGAAGCGGGGGAGGAGGGGGAGGCGTCGTGCCGGAGCCACCCATGCCGCCCGCACCGCCCGTGCCGCCGGGGTCGCCGCCCATGCCTCCGATGCCGGGCTCACCGCCCGTGCCGGGCTCACCGCCCATGCCGCCCATGCCACCCTCGGGTTCCATGGGGTCGCCCATCATGTTCGGCGGCATCGGCACCGTGATGTCGAGGATCTTCTGACCCGTCAGCCCTTGAAACACCGTCTTGACCGTGGCCTGGGCGAACCTCGGATTCTGAGCGAGCCGCTGCGCGAACCATTGGAGCGCGTTCCTACGGCTTTCCTCAGGCAGTCCTTCCCCGTTGAAGCCGGGAGGCAGGATGTACTCAGGCCCGAACCATTCGCCCTCGCCGCTATACTCGCCGCTCTCGTTCCAGTTCATGTAGAGACCGGCGACCGGATCCATCGTCGTGTGGCAGACGGTGCAGTCCGGGTTGTTCAGCGTCGGGTTCTCCCCGAAGTCGTTGCTTGCATCGACTGGACGGCTTCCGAACTGATTGATGTCGATATCGAGGAAAAACAAGTAGGTCATCCGTGAGCGGTGTCGGTTGATGTTCGTGTCGCTCGTCGGGAAACGATTGAGGAACATCGCTGAAGTCAGGATGCCCGCATGAGGAATGCCTGGGATCGCCACTTCGCGGAAGCTGTCCGGGTTTTCACCGATGCCGAGCGGAATGTCAGGGAGACCGACCAACGATAGCTGCGAGTAGCCGGTCGCCATCGTGTAGTTCGCTGTCAGGATCTCGGTGAAGGGGCGCTCCGTGGCGATGACGTGCGCGATGAGCTCGAGCGGCCCGCGCGCGAGCGAATCGTTGGTGAGGCGTGCCGTGGCTTCGTCATCTGGATATTTCCGCTCGAACCAACGAAGGTTAGGCCACACATCCTCGTCGAGAAGTTCGATTGCGTTTTCCCTGCCGAGGTACTTGTCGGTCAGAAAGTGATCATTGTAGATTTCGATCGTTCGGTCGTAGAACCGCTCATCGCGCATCATCTCGGCGAGTGATGCTTCGAGCCCCATCTGACCGTGCTCCGCGGTGATCTGCACTTGCCGCTCGGTCGGAAGCTTGCCTGTGAGCTCGAGGCTCGCTTTACGCAGCGTCTCCGTCCAGGTCAGGAGCTCGAGCTGGCCCTCGTAAGGGTTCTCAAACCCCTCCGATTGGGGACAGGCATTCATGTCTTGGGTTGAGCAACCTCCGAAAAAGGTGGGCTCCTCCTTGCAGCCAGACACGGTGAGTGCCGACCCAAGCAGCAGGAGAACGAATCCAGCCTTCAGATTGCCGTTGATACACCAGTGGCTCATCCGCACAATCCACAGCCTAACATCCGAAAAGCACCCTGCAGGACTAATTTTTGGATGTATTACAACATCATACACAGCAAAATTAGCCCGTAGAGGCTTATTTTCTTCGTGATCAAGCTTGCATCATTTCTCTAGCCTGCGAAGATTAGAATGGAAAGCACGGGTGAAGTTTTCCTTTGGAGCAGTTCGTTTTCTCACTCATGCTTAGAGTCGGAACGGAAATTTTTATCAGGAGTGATAAGGAAACATGTCTTACACACGCACAATTCTTCGATTTATGACTGTAGCGTTCGGCCTTTCACTGACCGTTGCGTGCGGCGGCAGCGGAGATGGTCCGCCTCGCATAGAGACCTGCGAGGCATTCTTCGAAGGCGATGCCATCTGCGCGATTCCCGACTTCGACCTGCGGGCGAAGCTCGAAGGCTGTTCGGGCGATCCGACCATGGGCGGTTGCCATGCGGGCCCGAATCGCATCACGACCGTCATGGAGTTCGACCTCTCGGATCCCGTGTCCACCGTCGACGACGCGCTCTCGCCTCTCATCGACATGCTGTCCTCGAACGGCAGCTACCTGCTCGATTCCGAGGATGCGAACTGCAGCTACATGCTGCGAAAGCTCACTACCAATCCGGGGATCGGTTCGCGCATGCCGCCGCCGCAGTCCACCGAGTCCACGTGGAGGAGCGACGAGATCGAGTGCTTCCGCGCGCACATCCAGCAAACCTACGGTTTCTGAGCCGCATTCGGGTTAGCCGCGCTCGGCGCGGCGAATGCCGAGGTTGACGATCTTCTGCAGCAAGGCCGGGTAGTCGATCCCGACTGCCTTGGCTGCGCTAGCGAACTCTTCGCCCTCGCCGATGTCGGGGTTGGGGTTGGCCTCTAGGAAGTAGAGCTCACCCGACTCGTGGAGGCGAAAGTCGATTCGCACGCAGCCGTCGGTGCCGAGGCTCCGGCAAATGCGGCGTGATAGCCTAGCGATTCGCCGCTCCACTTCCTCTGAGAGCCCCTTGGCGCGTCCGATGCGAATCCCGTGCTTCTGTTGGAAGTCGAGATCCCACTTCACTTTGCGGGTGGCGATCTTGGGGGCGTCTTCGGGGAGCTTGTCGAGGAAGATCTCCCAGGTGGGGAGTACTTGTAGCCGATGGTTGCCGAGGACCGAGACGTAAAGCTCGCGGCCGGGGATGTATTGCTCGACGACGGCATCGGTCCGGATCTTGTCATGGATGAACGAAACCCTTTCTTCGAATGCCTTGTCGTTGTTCACCAACGAAGCCTGGGCGATGCCGTAGCTTCCTTCCTCGATCAGTGATTTCACGATGAGTGGAAACTCGAGCTTTGGTGGCCGCTTGATCTTCCGGTAGCGCGGAAAGACACGG
>JAFDFW010000219.1 GCA_019309605.1 Deltaproteobacteria bacterium
CAAGTTGCTGCACCGCGCCGTACCCGGCGTTCCGCAGCTCTACCTGTCGATCGTGGACGTGCGGGATGTTGCAATCGCTCACGTCGCCGCGCTGAAAGCGCCCGATGCGGCGGGGAAGCGCTTCATTCTGGTTGGTGACGAGTGCTCGTACGCGGAGCTTGCCCAGCAGATCAGAGCAGCCGGATACCAAGTGCCGACTCGAGTTCTTCCCAATTGGCTCGTCCGCATCCTTGGCCGGTTCGACAAAGGCGTTGCCCTGATCGTCCCTCGGCTTGGCAAGCGTAGGAACCTCTCCAATCAACAGGCGAGGACGTGGCTCGACTGGCGAGCCCGCCCGCTGCGCGACACGATCGTAGAAACCGCGCAAGACATCGCTTCGCGCATGCCTTAGAGCATGAAGACTCGGGAGCGGTGGCCGTGGACCGGTGAATCACAATGTGATACATAGGCTTCATGGATGTGTCACACGGTGGATTGAGTCTCCAAAAACATCAAGCAAATCAAGCACCTGAAGCCCAGTCATCGCTGCGCTACTGGCTGGCCGCGATCGACGGGGTGCTGCGAGCGGTCGAGGAGACGGTCTGGCGTTTGCGGCGTCAGACAGCCGAAGCATGCAATGCGAGCCGTGAGGAGTGGGCTGACTGGACTGGCGGATTTCGCGACGCGCAAAGCGCCTTGGAGAGCTGGCAGCAACAAACGGCGCGTCTCGTCAGCATCGGTTGGACGCTCACCAAGATCGCCACGAGCTACCGACTGCATTTGACTCGGGCGGCGTTTGTGAGCCGACAACGTGCAGCGGCCATGCTCGAGCGGCTTCATGCGAAGAACGCGCAGCGCTTCACCGAGGTCTGCGTTTCCCACGGCGGGGGGTTCTTGAAGGTCGGACAGTTGCTCTCCTCGCGTCCGGACATACTGCCGCAGGTTTGGATCGAAGCGCTCTGCGTACTCCAAGACGAGGTCCCCGCGGAGGACGAAGACCGCATCACGGCGCTTCTCGAGGAAGAGATCGGGGTATCCCTCGACGAGGCGTTTCGTCATTTCGAAAGAACACCGATCGCATCGGCTAGCATCGGTCAGGTGCACCGCGCGGTCCTGAACGACGAAACCATCGTCGCGGTCAAGGTGCAGCGCCCTTCGATCGATGCGGTCATCGAGCTCGACATGCAGATCTTGGTGTCGTTTCTCGAAGGGATGAAAACTTCGCTTCCACCCGCGGACTACGACACGATCGTCAAGGAAGTCCGTGCGACCATCAGCGAAGAGGTCGACTACCACGCAGAGCGAACACACACCTCGGCCGTCGGTGACTACCTCGCCACGTTGCAGGGGGTTCGTGCGCCCAAGCCTGTCGGCTCACATCAGACTAAGCGCGTGCTCGTCACCGAGTTCATCGACGGTGAGAAGATCACCTCCGTCCTCGATCGACTCGCGGAAGCGCGCGACGCAGGAGACGAAAGCGCACACGTTGAGCTCTCGCGTCTCGTGAACAAGCTCGTCGAGGCCTACGCCCGACAGATGCTCGAGCTCGGACGCTTTCAAGCCGACCCGCACCCGGGCAATCTCCTGGTCGAGCCGGACAATACGTTGGTGATCCTCGATTTCGGATGCACGAAAATAATCGAAGCGGACGCGCGGCGGGCCTACGCCCGACTGCTGCAGGCGTTCTTCGTGCAGGACACCAACCGTGTGAGCCAGATCCTTCACGAGCTTGGTTTCCGCACGCAAAGCGGGCGGCCCGACACCCTGTTGTGGTTCGCGGAGCTGATGCTCGACAAGCTGCGCAGCGGAGGCGCCACTCTCGGGCAGGGCCTGTCAAACGCCGAGATGGTCGATGAATGGATTCGGCTTCTCAAAGCGGTCGAGCAGGATCCCGTCGTGCACATTCCGGATCACTTCGTGATGATCGGACGCGTATTCGCCACGCTCGGCGGGCTCGTCATGCACTACCGCCCGACCATGGACATCCAGCGCATCTTGGTGCCGGCGCTTCTGTCGGCGCTGTCGTCGAAGTGAGCTGATGATGGTGGGCGAGCCGTGGCCCCGTGCGTAATCAGGGAGCGCCCGACTGACCATGTGTCTTTTATAAGGGACACTCTCTGGTGAAGGGCCAAACGCGGAAACTGGTCCTCTACGAGACCACACCGGAGCTCATGATGGGTAGGCGCGGGCGTAGTTACGAAGAGAGCTTGCTCAAGAGGTTGGGTGAGCACGAGTATGCGGTGGAGTATTTGAATGCCGTATTGGCTGGTGACGGGCCGGACTCGACGGGCACCTTCCTTGCGGCCCTTCGATTGGTCGCGAAGGCGCAGCTAGCGCGCGGTCTCGGCGAGGCGCTTGATCTCCAGTAGCATCTTGCGGCTCATCACGAAATCAATGGGTTCGATGGGGAAGCGTCCGAAAGCGAGCCTGGTTGCCCACCCCGGGGAGAAATCATTGCGGCCACGGGTGAGGAGTCGACTCTTCCCGGCTGATCCCGGCCGGACGATGAACTGCCACGTCGTAACCCCCCAGCTTTGCTCGGCGGCGACATCGGCCGGAGAGCCGAAGAGAACCAGCGCGTGCGGCGGGTCCACGATTTCGATCCGCAGAGGCGGTGCGGTCGGATGCAGGTAGACCTTTTCCCCGACCTCGGGATGCTGATACTCGGGGAGGATCTCGGTGGTGTTCCGGATCCTGCACCCGACCACGTTCTCCAGCGTCTGATAGCTGTAGAAGCCGCCGCGCCGCTGTCCGATTTGCGCGATCCAGGGCCAGACCGCTTCCGGCGGTGCAGCGACGTCGGTGCCGAGTGTGTAAGACCACTTCGGGTCTGGAACCAGCTCGTCACCGGGAAGTGGATCGGTCGCCTCGGTCTCCCGTGTGCCCCAGTGCAGGCGCTTCCGTCCTACGAACGGAGTCGCAACGAGGTGCCAGGCAATGAGGCCGGCGCCTTCGAGAGCAGCCAGAACCCCGACGCCGGGGGGACGTGTGCTTGTTGCCATGACCGCTCCTCGATGGACATTCTGTCCCGTTCGGCCGGTGAGCGCTTCCACAAAGCCTCCTAGGGTGCTTTCGAGCGCTCGCGGCCCGTTCGCAGGGGACGGTATCAAAGTTGCGGAGGCTGCGCGGCCTGTGGTTCTTGGTGTGCTGAAGCAGCCTCGAGGCCCACTAGTTGGCGACTATGTTCGTAGAGGCGTTGTGCCATGTCGTCATCGTTGGCGTGGGGATTTGGGGATTCGAGTGGCCAGCCGCCCGCGTGTTCAAGCGAGCCCCTTGTTCGGGTTGAGCAGGTACTTTTCGCCGGTCGCTTGTTTTCCGTAGACCGCGATCGCCTCGAGGGTCAGGGCCTCCGCGAGGGAAACCTCACGCGTGTAGCTGCTTGCGAAGGTGGTCTTGATTTCGGCGGCGACGCGTGCCTGCAACTTCTGAGAGGCTTCGGGGCCGATCCTCTGGAGAAACGGAAACAAGAGCCAGCCGCCAACACCCCAGGCCATGCCGAAGCTGCGGGTCAATACGATGGGACTGAGATCCAGTCCGCCGTAGATGTAGACCTGCTTGTGTGTGGTGGAGCCGTAGGGGCTGTACGCGGCC
Organism: Deltaproteobacteria bacterium; assembly: GCA_019309605.1. Lineage (GTDB taxonomy): Bacteria > Myxococcota_A > Polyangia > Polyangiales > Houyiibacteriaceae > SG8-38. The sequence continues at coordinate 3,571 of JAFDFW010000219.1, forward strand.
CCAGTCGCACTCGCGGCGGCTTCCATGCAGGTCAGAATCTGCCCGGCCAGCGTGCCCCCGCCGATGGCGTCGAACGCCAGCGTCGCACCCGTCGCGATTAGCGCGTCGGTGAGATCTTTCATGAAGGTTGGTTCGCTCGAGTTGCAGACATGGGACGCCCCCATGCCCCGGAGCAGCTCGACCTGTTCGGCTTTGCGCACGATGTTGACGAGGGGCACGTCGTCCGCCAGGCAAACCTTCTGAAGCATCTGACCGAGATTGGAGGCTGCGGCCGTGTGTACGAGAGCCTTGTGGCCCTCGATACGCATCGTCTCGACCATACCGAGCGAGGTCAGGGGATTGACGAACCAGGATGCGCCTTGTGCCGGCGTCGTGTCGTCTGGGAACGGAAGCACCCGTTTCGCCGGAACGCAACGGTACTGTGAGTACATGGCTCCGCCGATCACTCCGACGGTTTTGCCGATCAACGCCTGGGCAGACTCGTCCGCGCCAGCGGCAACCACGACGCCCGCGCCCTCGTTGCCAGCCGGCAGCGACTTATCGACCCGGGCTGCCATTGCGCGCATGGACTTCTCGGGAACGCTCGCTGTCACGATCGGGCGATCCGCACTGCCCGACGAGCGCATGGTCGAAGGGTCCGCGGCGCCGAACAGCAGTCCGAGGTCCGACGGGTTGATCGGCGATGCTTCGACGCGGACCAGCACCTCGTCGTCTTTGGGTCGCGGGATGGGGACCGTCTCGAGCGACAACTCGAGGGTGCCGTCCCGTTTGATCATCGATCGCAACTGCAGCGCGTCACCGGAGATTCCTTGGGTCATGCTGCCTCGAGGGCCACTAGTTGGCGACTGTGTTCGTAGAGGCGTTGTGCCCTCTCGTCGTCGTTGGCGTGGGGATTTGGGGATTCGAGTGGCCAGCCGCCTGCGTTCTTGGCTTTGTCGCGATACGTGCCGGTCTGGCTGTAGTAGGCGCCCGGGTGGGCTTCGACGTCGGAAGCCAGTGCGGCGTACAGGGAGGTTTGGGCACCCTCCCACACCTCGACCATGCCCATCATGCCCAGGAACGGTCGCATCACGTAGTCTTGCATCC
>JAFDFW010000891.1 GCA_019309605.1 Deltaproteobacteria bacterium
GAGCTCGATCGGCTCAAGCGGAGGAAACGGGCGGCGGAGGAGAGGGAGAAGGAAGAGATCGCTGAGGTCCAGGCGCGCGGTGGGCCGGACGTCGAGGTGTGCGTGCAGGCGGTCAGGCAGAGGTACGCGCGGAAGTACGCCAAGATCAAGCAAACCCGCAAGGAGATGAAGAAGCTGGCTTGGGACATGCTCCGCAAGCAGTACCGCTGGGGGTGGCCGCGCCGCTACTATCTGCTCACCGCCGACCTCTGGTTCAGCGGGCGGGTGGACAACGGCGTGGGGGTCGAGTCGTTTCTTTTTCAAACCGTTCAGCGATCGGGCGAAAAAGTGACGGTGTCGCCTCGGCTCGGTTTTGAAACCGAGGTCTGGCCCACGCGCATGAAGCTTCGCGGGGGAACGTACTTAGAGCCCACCCGTTTCGCCGCATCGACGCCTCGAGTGCACGGCACGCTGGGCTTCGACATCAGTCTCTTCAAATGGAACGTGTTCGGGCTCTGGCCGGACGACTACCGATGGCAGGTCACCGTCGCCGTCGACCTCGCACGAGCCTACGGCTCCTTCTCGTTCGGCATTGGCGGCTGGTATTAATCGCTTGCGATGGGCGCGCGCGCAGACGAACAAGACATCGGGCGGCAGGTCGGTGTTCTCGCTCGATGAGTAGCCGCTGACCACGACGACGGGCAGGTTCGGGTGAGCTGTCGCCAGATCGTCGATCAGCTCTGCACCGCCCCTGACCGGCATGTTGAGGTCGGTGATCACCAACTCGATGATCTCGGTGTTCCCTTGGAGGACTTCGAGGGCTTCGGTCCCGTCGGCGGCGGTCAGTGCGGTATAGCCACCGCTCTCGAGGGCAAGCACCACTGCATCGCGGACATCGTCGTCATCGTCGACGACCAGCACCGTTTCCGTTGCGTTCGCAACGGTTGTGTCGACGACCTCCGGGCGCATCTTGGGCTCGCTGACCGCGGGGAGATAGAGATGGAAGGTCGTGCCTCGTCCGAGAGCGGACTCGACCTCGATCCGACCTCCGAGGTGGTCGACGATCCGCTGCACTGATGGCAAGCCGAGGCCGGTGCCGCGACCGTCTTGCTTGGTGGTGAAAAACGGCTCGAAGATCTGGTCGAGGACAGGCGGGGGCATGCCTTCGCCGTCGTCGGCTACTGAGATGCAGATCATGGGCCTCGGGCCGCTCGGGGCGAGACGTGCGGCGCGAATACTCAGGACGCCACCCTTCGGCATCGCGTCCCTCGCGTTGATCGCCAAGTTGAGCAGGACTTGCTCGAGTTGGTGCGGGTCCGCGCGCACATAGCCGACGTCGTCTTCCGCAGAGATCTCGATGCGGCGCGACCCGTGGAACATCGGGCGTAAAAGGCTGCTCCATGCAGTGGTGAGGTCGGCGACGTTCACGGTTTGCTTGGGACCAGGCGCTGTCCGCCCGAACGACAAGAGCTGGTTCGTGATCGACGCGGCGCGGTGGGCTGCTCTCGAGATCTGTGCGACCGCCCGCTCGACATCCTTGTTGCCATCCGCACGGCTCTCGAGGTAGTCCGTCCAGCTCATCATGATGGTGAGGTCGTTGTTGAAGTCGTGGGCGACCGAGCCCGCAAGGCGCGCCACCAACTCGAGCTTCTGCGCCTCCGCGACCTGCGTTTGAAGGGCTGCGCGGGCCTCCTCGGCTCGGCGGCGATCAGCCAAGGCAGCCGATAAAAAGAGCGCGGACAGCACTGCCGTCGCAATGAACGATTCAATCGCGAGAATATTCGCTTGGACGCTCTCGGCGATGATCATCATGAACGGGCCACGTCCAAGTGCGGCGTTCCAAACCGTGAAGAATGCGACCAACATCGACGCCATGGCGACGATGCGCGTGTCGAAGCGGAGCGTTGCCCAAATCAGGAGAGGAAACGTCACGAAGGGAAAGTCGAGGATCGAACGAAAGGGCTTGGGCGGCGCGCCGAGCACCCAGACGCCGGCGAGCACGATTAGGGCACCGAGCAACACGAGCTCGGCG
>JAFDFW010000220.1 GCA_019309605.1 Deltaproteobacteria bacterium
GATTCTCCTGACCGAAGGCGATCCAGACATGTTCGACGTCCGCGTCCACATGCCCACCGACGCATCCAAAGAGGAAACCGAAGCGCTCCTCGCCAAGCTCGATGCGCGGATCATTGAGCTCGACAATCCGAATGTAGAAGCAACCGTAGCCGTCCGCGGGATGACCCGGACCGACATGGGGCTCAGCTCCGGCGATCACCTTGGCATGGTCACTGTGTTCGTCGTACCCGCCACCGAACGCAGCAACATGCACAGCGGACGCGATCTAGTGACGCAAGTGAGCGGGCTGTATGACGATGTCGTGGGGCCAACTCGGATGGAGGTCATCGAGGTGAGGCCCGGGCCGCCACGCGGTGCGCCCGTCGCGGTTCGTATCCGGGGCGAAGACCACGAGCGCCTCGTGGAGCTTGCGGAACGAGTGCTGGCCGAGGTTCGCGTCACCGCGGGGACGCGCAACTCGAACCATGACCATGAACTCGGCAAGCAGGAGCTCCGGATCAAAGTCGACGAGCAGCGCGCGGCGCTTCATGGGCTCACGCCAGAAATGGTCAGCCGATGGTTGCGAAGCGCATTCGGAGCGACTCCCGCGTCGACCCTCAGGACCCGGCTCGCATCGCGTCGTTGCAGTTGATGACGCCCACCGGAGGCGAGGTGGCGATCCGCGAAATCGCAGACGTGTCGCACGGACAGGGCCCGAGCGCGATCCGCCGCTACCAACAAAAACGGGTTGTCAGCGTGCTTTCGGGCATCGACGAGGCGGTGACGAACAGCGGTGAGGTGAACTCGACCCTGCGGAAGCGGCTCGCGTCGCTGGAGGCCGCGAACCCTGACATTCGCTTTGAATACGGCGGGCAGTTCGAGGAGACGCAGGAGTCGGTCGATTCACTGTTCCGCGCGTTCATCGTCGCCATGCTGCTGATCTACACGATTTTGGCGACGCAGTTTCAGAGCTTCTCGCAACCATTGGTCGTGATGGCGGCCATTCCACTGGCGTTAATCGGGGTCGCGGGCGGGTTTCTGCTCAGTCCGAAGGCAATTGGATTGATCGCTCTCGTCGGCGTCGTCGGGCTGACCGGGATTGTGGTCAACGATTCGTTGGTGCTCGTCGATTTCATCAACAAACGTCGAGATCGCGGGATGGTGCTCGACGAAGCGATCGTCGAGGCCGGCAAGCTGCGTCTACGGCCGATCTTTCTGACGAGCGTCACCACGATTGCGGGCCTCTTCCCGTTATCACTTGCGACGGAGAGCCTTCCGCACCTGGCGCCGATGGCCCAGGTGATCGTCTACGGCCTGACCTTCTCGACGCTGCTTACCTTATTGGTGGTGCCTTGCCTGTACCGGCTCGACGTAGACCTGGCGACGCGCGTGTCGGCTTGGTTTGCGCCGATGAAGCGTTGGGCGACAGACCCGGGCGCGGCGGCGGTCGACGAACCGGCGGACAGGACTGCCGAGTAGCCGCTCGCGCGCTCGTGGCAGTGGGCTCGGGGAGCTGCTACGCGCAGACCATGGCCAAGCGTTTCGACAACCAGGTCGTTTGGATCACGGGGGGAGGCAGCGGTATCGGCCGCGCGCTGGCCCTGGCCTTCGCGAAGGAAGGCGCAGCGGTGGCGGTGTCGGGGCGGCGCGAAGAGCGGCTTCACGAAGTGGTCCAAGAGCTCGAGGGCCGTGGAGGCAAGGGGCTGGCCGTCCGATGTGACGTGACGGACGAGGCCTCGGTCGCAGAAGCCGTGCGAACGGTGGTTCGAACCTTGGGTGGTCTCGATGTTGCCGTCGCCAACGCTGGATTCTCCGTTGCCGGGCGGATCGAGAAACTCTCCGCGGCCGATTGGCGACGCCAACTCGACGTCAACGTGATCGGCACGGCGATGACCGCGAGGTACGCCATCCCACACCTGCGCGAACGCCAGGGGCGCTTGGCGCTCGTGGGAAGCGTGATGTCGATGATGTCGATGCCGGGTCTCGGCGCGAACTCGGCATCGAAATATGCCGTGCGCGCGATTGGGCAAGCACTCGCGGTGGAGCTTCATGGCAGCGGCGTGAGCTGCACGACGATTTATCCTGGCTACACCAAGAGCGAGATCGCCCAAGTCGACAACCAGGGCCGATTCGACGCGTCCCGCAAAGACGGGCGCCCCAAGACCCTGATGTGGTCGGCCGACCGGGCGGCGCGCGCGATGGTTAGCGCAATCGCACAGCGGAAGCGCGAATACACCTTCACCGGCCACGGCAAGGTCGGTGCCTTTGCCGGCCGCCACATGCCCGGCCTCGTGCACTACGGCCTCACGCGGGGCAAAAAGCAGAAGGCTTAGCCGCTACTGCACGACGTAGCGGAACATGACGATGAGGTAGCTTTCCTTGCGGCCGCCGATGTCCTGGCGCAGTGCCATTTCGATGCCGACCTTGTCCTTGGTGAAGCCCGCGCCGGCGGTGATTTGGTTGAGATTGCGGCCCTGGTCGCGACGGTAGCCGAAGCGGAGCGGGACCATCTCACCGGCGATGTAGCTCAGGCCTCCGCCGGCGATCAGCTTCGGCTTTGAGAACGTCGTGAAGTCGAAGAGCATGTCGCCGCCAATGCTGAACGCCTGGACGGGCGCGAGGCTCACGCTGCCCCCGGCCATCTGTGGGGCAAGCGCGGAGTGGGTTTTGATCAGGTTGTAGCCGAGGCCCGCGAGCCGGAGCCACGGAATCGGTGAGAGCGTCAGCGAGGCGTCCATGGTGATGCCCTCAAACGAGGGACCGAGTTTCTGCCCTTCGTAGCGGTCTGCCTTCAATTTCGCCCAGCGGAAAGCAACGCCGAGTCCGAGCTGCGGGATGGCCTGGACCCCGATCCCAGAACGCCAATCCCAGCCGCTATACCGTCTGTTTTCCCCGGACCACACACCGCGGAAGCTGGTGCCCATCGCGATCTTCTTGCTGGTCGTCGAGTCGCTGATCGAGCTGCCCATGGTCCAGTACGTCCCTCCGTCGCTCTTGCTGCCAGGGATGATCTGAGAGAAGGCCTCCACGTCGTAGGTCGAGACGGCCGCCATGTTGGAGGTGTTGTACGCGAGCGCGGAGACTCCGATCGCGCCTGCCCTTGCGCCCGAGCCCATCGCCAGCCCGTAGGTCGTGTCGAGCGTATCCTCAGTGGGCACGATTGCGGGCGTCGCAACACCGCCGACACCCGACGGCGCCTGCTGCCCCAATGCGGCTTTCGCTGGACACAACGCTGTCACGAGACCGACGATCGCCGTCGCCCATAGAGCTCGTTTTCCCCACATGAGTAATACTCCCGGCGAAGCTAACAGCGATGGATCACCCTTCCAAATTGTCGACCCCGAGCTGATGTGGGGCACGCACCGCGGCGGAAAGGTAGCCGCATGGGCGCGAAACGCGACCGAAACATCGTGAGTTGTCGGTGGATAACTTGTGGATCCAGGGCCCGACTCTTACCGTTCGCGTGCGATCGCGACCATGTGAAACGTGCAAGGCCTGTGGATCAATTGGGTGCGAAGTGGCCTTGAATGTTGCACAAACGATAACACGACGTAATTCGGAATGATCACAATGAGTTGTCAACAGGGGAGAAACGACGCGTGACATCGTAGTCGCGACTGTCAAAAAAACTGCGTGTGAATCTTTCGCGATCACAAGTGGTTAGGAATTTGTTTGTCGATCTCCGTAGACGCTTCCGAAACGCGCTGCTAGTTTCGGCGCCCTTCACTCGAAGGACACCAGTCGGCAATCGCCAGAGTCGGCGGATGTTGGTGGATGACAGACCGATTGCTCGGTCCAGGCTAGATGTGGATAGCTTGGGGACGTGAATGCTGAATTGCGCGTTTTTCGGGGGCACAGGAGACGATGGAACAATTGTGGGAACAAACGCTGGGGAGCCTGAAGGGGAACCTCTCGCCCGAGAACTTCGACACGTGGCTGCGGCCCGTTCAGTTTGGGGGCATCGAGAGCGATTCTATCGTTCTGCGGATCCCGAATCAGTTCTTCGCGGAGTGGATCGCTGCGCACTACCTCGACATGATCCTCGATACTTTGCAGACCACCGCCGGCGACACGCCCTTACCGAAGAAGGTTCGCTGGGAGCTCGATGAGACGCTGCGCGAGAAGGCACAAATTGCGCGTGAGTCGACCCCTCCGCCTGCTCCCCGGGCTCCTCGAGCGACTCCCCGGGCTCCTGAAAACGCCGATCTCAACCCCAAGTACCGGTTCAAGAACTTCGTCGTGGGCCCCGCCAATCAGCTCGCGCACGCGGCAAGCGTCGCTTGTGGCTCCGATCCGGGCAGCCGGTACAACCCGCTCTTCATTTATGGCGGCGTCGGTCTTGGCAAAACCCACCTGGTCAATGCGATCGGTCACGCGATCATGCAGCGAAACCCCCGCTCGCGGATTCTCTACCTGTCGGCCGAGCAATTCACCAACGAGTTCATCTGGTCGTTGCAGAACCACCAGATCAATACATTCCGGGAGCGGTATCGGACACAGTGCGACGTCTTGTTGATGGACGACATCCAGTTCCTTGCGGGTCGGGAGCAGACGCAGGAAGAGTTCTTCCACACTTTCAACGCCCTGTATCACTCCGACAAGCAGATCGTCGTCACATCCGACGTGTACCCGCATCAGATCTCCGAAATGCAGGAACGTCTGGTCAGCCGGTTTCAATCGGGGATGGTCGCTGACGTGCAGGCGCCGGAGCTCGATACCCGCATCGCCATCCTGCAGCAGAAGGCCGAGAGCGAAGGGATCGAGCTCCGGAGCGAGGTTGCCCTCTTCTTGGCGCAGACGGTGCGTAGCAACGTCCGGGAGCTCGAGGGTACCCTCCTACGAGTCGCGGTGAAGGCCGAGCTACTGGGGCTCCCGATGGACCTCGAGTTGGCGAAGGAGACGATGCGAGCCACCGTCCCGAACCAGGACACCGAGACGAGCGTTGAAGACATCCAGCGCACCGCCTGTGGCTACTTCGGCATTCGTCTGGCGGACCTCAAGTCCCGGCGACGTCACCGGGCAGTGAGCTTCCCTCGAATGGTCGCGATGTACATTTGCCGGCAGCGTCTCGGGACGAGCTACCCCGAGCTTGGCGAGCGCTTTGGCGGCAAAGACCACACCACGGTCATCAGCGCCGTCCGCAAGATCAGTGGGCTGATCGAGGACCAGGACGAACGCGTCCTCGGAGCCGTGGGTGCCATCGAGCGAAAGCTCGG
>JAFDFW010000892.1 GCA_019309605.1 Deltaproteobacteria bacterium
CCGAATCGTGCTCAAGGCGCTGGAACGGGACCCCGAAGATCGTTGGCAAACCGCGCGGGAAATGGGGAAAGCGCTCCGCCAGTTCCTCGGGACCCAGAATGAGATCATGGGTCCAGCCGAGCTCTCGGAATGGATGGGAGAGGTCTTTCCACAGGGAGAGGCGCGCAAGAGCCAACTGATGGAGATCGCGCGGATGGCGAGCACTTCGCTGCCCACGATGCCGCAAGTCAATGATGTGGAGGAGTCGCTCACTGCAACGGATGTGCGGCTCGTGGGAACAACGGAGATCCCAGAGCCTCGCTCGGGGCCACGTAAATTCTTGGCTGTCGCGGTGCTAGCCGCCGTAGCGATCATCGGGGCGATCGCGCTTGGGATCGGGGCGCCGTCCGAAACTGAGCCCGTCGCCGTCGAAGGCTCGGCATCGCCAGACGAGACACTGGCGGAGGCTGCCGAGACGGCTCCTGAAGAACAACGGGTCGAGGCCAAGCCGCAGGTTCAGGAGCGCAACCGGTCGAAGTCGCGTGCCAAAGCGCAGCCCGGCACGATCAACCTCGTCACCCGAGGCGGCTGGGCCCAGATCTACGAGGGGAAGAAGTTGCTCGGGAGCACCCCGCTCCGCCTGACGCTGACGTCGGGGCGGCACAAGTTGGTGCTGAAACCGTTCGGCACGGAGAAGCCGAAGACCGTGTACGTCGTGGTCGAAGCCACCAAGACCAAGAAGGTGTCGATCGCTCTAGACTGACGGAACCGGACTATCGAGAGGTTGCGGAGCAGCGACTTCGTTTCGTCCTCCTCGAACCGCACGCGCCCGGCGCTCGAGCACCGCTGTGAGTGCAACGAGCGCTAGTCCGAATGCAGCCAACGCCGCCCAGCCACCCCAGCCGAACTCCTCGATCGCAAGCACGATCTCGAAGATGAAGCCGGTCGCCGCGATGGCGATGCCGGAATAGGTTTCGACTCTGCGTTTACTCATGAAACCATAGCTCAAGAGGCCGAGCCCTAGGGCGATCGACTGTAGCGCGGCCCACGCGCCGCCATGGATGAGGAGCGTGATCAGCGCCATACACGAAGAAGCGTCGTGAGCGCGCACTTTGCAACCCGAAGGCAAGCATCACGGCTGCGATCAGCACGCCGATGAGCATCGCGGTGTTGGAGTTGCTGAGCCGAAGCGAGGCCTGCATGGGGCTTGCGAACAACGCCGCCGAGACCAGCAAGGGCGAGAGGGCGAAGCGCTCTACAGCGAGGTCGTCGAGTCTCCGTCCGAGCAAGAACATCGCCAATGCGCCGATGGCCGCGATGGTTGCAAACAGCACTTGTGTAATCTCGTAGAAGGCGAGTTGTCGGACCGCGAGCAGGACGCCCGGCAAGAGCAGTGAGGCGCCTGCAAGCCAGGCCTCGCGCGTCTGCGGCTTGATCCTCGCGATGGTCCAGATCGCGCCGCCGAACACTGCCAGGAGGGCGACGGTCGCCCAGGCGCCTGTACGGTTCGGAACGAGTACCAGCGCGTGGAGCCCGACGCTCACGACCGTGAGCAGTGCGGCGTGTGAGCGCAACAGGGTTCGAAACGCCGCCCACATCAGAGGAATGAGTACGGCCCCGCCACCGGCGAGCAACGCAAAGGCCTGCACCTTGCTGTCCGCGACCCATTGAGCGACTGCTGCGACGTTGCCAATGGGGGTCCCAAACTGCGAATACACGAAGCCTCCGAGAACGCCAGCGTGGATCGGCAGTATGGCCAAGAGGGCGAGCATCAGGACGCGGGCGCTGCGACCTTCTTGGAAGCGAATGCCGCACAGGTAGCCGAGAGCCGGAATCAGAGTCGTCGTGCCTAGAAGTGCAAGATAGCGCGTGACCTGCCCCACCTCGTCCCACTGCTGAACGAGGAAGGTGCCGGCGGAGGCCACGACCATCGCCGCTCCGCAGAAACGCAAAATCTGAAATAGTTTTTGTAGCCTGGTTTCTTCCATCGCTGACTCCTCATCCACCACGAAGGGCACTAGTGATTCCCTGACCGCATCTCGCGAAGCTCTTCGCGGAGCGCTGCGGTTTGCTCGGCGCTTTCGAACTCGGCTTCGAACGTATCGACGAAACCGCTGACGTCGCCTGCAATCTCGACCTCAGTGACGCGGGTCTCCCAACGCTCGAATAGATCTTCCAGATCGCCGATCGGCGTGGTCGCCGTCGCCATGCCGTACATCGCCTCCGCGCGAGACTGCCGTGTGCGCATCAAGTTTCTTCGTTCAGTGAGCTCGCGCAGACGGTCGTCTCGGCGCGACGCAGCCAGGCGCTCATCGCTTCATCTTCTGCGGCAAGCGTGTCCCTCAGTGTCGTCTGGTCGCGCTCGACCCGGCGCAGTTGCACGCGGGCGCGGGCGGTCGACTTCCGCACCCTCACAATCGCCGCATCCACGTTCG
>JAFDFW010000893.1 GCA_019309605.1 Deltaproteobacteria bacterium
TCGCCGGGGGCGTCGGCGCACCCGGCAACGACAATCGCTGCCTGTAACACGATGGAAAGCAAGGTGGGGGTGAATCTCATGAACACGCCTCACCTATTTCAGACAATTAGAGACCGGAGTGGCGACAACGTGAGCGCTCGCGTTCAGGTGTTCTCTGTCGTCAACGACACCGCGAGCATGAAGCACACCCAGAACCCAACCACCGGCCAGAGCTTGAAGTGGATCAGGACCCCGAGGATCGCGACACTGGCAAGCCAGTTCAGCATGGGCCAAAAGTACCAAGAGTGCTGTTCAGCACCAAAGAACCGGGGTTTCCGTCACCGTTAGGGGACAGCTCGAATCGCGTGGCCTCACTGCTGCGCAGCCGGTATCGCGAAACCGTTGCAGCTCACGCAACTCCAAGCGCATGACCTGCGCGCCGCGAGCTTGGGAAGCCTGCAAAACCCCACTCTGTGAGTTGGCACGCTCCGTGCTGGGATGGTGCAGTCATGTCCGACCAGTTTCAGTACCTGAGTCCCGAATGGCGTGACGAGGCGGAAAGGCGGCTCACCTCAGAGCTCAACCCGGAGCGGATGAACTTCGTCACGTCTTCGATGTCGAACATCTATCTCGAATGCCCGGACGGAGGGAGCCGGTACCTTCTCTTTCGATTCGATGAGGGCAAGTTCGCCGATCTGCTCGTGGGTGAGGGGGATCCGCCGAAGGCGGAGTTCAAGATCGCTGGCAAGTACGAGACTTTCGCCAAGATCACCCGATCGGAGCTGAGCTCTCACAAAGCGTTGATGATGGGGAAGCTCAAGCTGAAGGGGAACATGGTCAAAGCATTGAAGCTCGCTGCGATTGCCGATCGGATCCCTGCACGGATTCGGGCGATTCAGTCCGCGATGGCCGAGCAGGACATCGACATCTACCTGGGCTCCCGGCTCCGTACCCTCTCTTGGACGCTAGATGCATTCGCCCCCTGGCGTAGCTTCGTGGTCATCCCCGCAGATGGGCTACCAACGGCGTTCACTTTCGTCATCGACGCGGCCCGCTTGGAGGACGATTCATGGCTAGACGAAGATCACGTCATGGGCTTCGCTCCCATGGGCGGGCAGGATCAGATCGAGCTCATCGCCGATTTCATCAAAGAGCACCTCCCTGGTGAAAAAGGGCGCGTCGGCATCGAAAGCGGAATGTCGAACTACCTACCCGAGGGCAACCTCACTCACTACGAATACGAGCGGTACTCGGAGTCGCTGCCGGACTGTGAGCTCGTGAACGCGCACACCATCGTGGATCGACTCGCCACCATCAAGGACGAGGGCACCATCAACCGGTTCCGGGAAGCCTCGCGCCTCGTGGATATCGGTCACGAAGCCGTCTTGGGCGCAATCCGGGACGGGGGTTGGAAAGGAAAGACCGAAACCGAGATCGCCGGTATCGCCGGACTCGCCATGCGAAAGGCGGGTAGCGAATGGGAATGGTCTTTCACCGGCGGAAACGAAATCGCGAGCGGCTACCGCACCGGGCTCGTTGGTGGCGCGTGCACCCCGGCTTCCCGGCGCGAGCTGAAGGCAGGCGAACCGCTAATGGTCGACCTCCATGCCATGTTCAAGCTGGGGTTGGGCGACCACGCCCACAACTACCTGATTGGACCAGCAACCGATCGGCAGAAGTGGCACGCGAACAACTTCGTGAACATCGTCAAGCTGACTCTCGAAACCTACCGGGCTGGCATCACGCCATCAGACTTGGCGGAGCAGATGATCGGCTTTGCCGACGAGCGGGGCTTTGCCGACTACATGGTTCCCGGATTTGAGCACGGCATCGGACTGATGGGAGACGAGTGGCGCATCGGCCTGAACGATGGCCCGTTCCCATACTGGACAAACCCCGAGCACGTGTACCTACCCGGTGAGCTGATCATTTGCGCGATGCAGTACGCCTGCCCGGAGGAGGAGATCGGCTTCCGCTATGAAAACCCGATCGTTCTCCACGAAGACCGATGCGAGCCGCTGTCTGTCTTCCCGCTGTGCATCGACGAAATCTGAGGTAGCCCTAACTCGCCGCGGCCGGCCCTCCGTAGGTGTCGCCCCCAAAGGCGAGGATCGGATAGAAGACGATCCCCAGGAAGAACAGACCCAGGGCAAACGCCAGGTCGTGTCCGAAAGACCTCGACAGATCGAGAGCCACGAGGAACCCGACCACGACGTTG
>JAFDFW010000221.1 GCA_019309605.1 Deltaproteobacteria bacterium
TCGATGATCTTCGTGCTGCTTAGCGGTGCCTTCCAGTTCAGCGCAGCAACGACCTTTTGTGCGATCCGGTCGGCGCCGCGTGGCTTGAGCTCGCCGATGCGCAGGGGCGGCATGCCCAAGGTGGGCGTGAGGACGAGATCGTAGCCACGGTACACGTCGACCAGCCTACGCGCTTCGGTTTGCAGCGCCCGAAGCGAGAACAAGAAGTCCTGAGCGCTCACGGCCTCGCCGAGCATGCGCGCGGTCCAGGTCGTGAGCTGAAAATCCTTCGACATCGCGCGCCGGTTCCTGAGTTGCTCACCTTCGCGAATCTCTGTGGCGAGGTTTGCTGCGACGACGAGCAGAAATGCCCGGCCGAGCGACACCGCATCATGCCCGGGCGCAACCTCTTCGACATGGTGCCCGAGCTCCGCGCAGAGCTGCGCCGCATCTTCGACCGCGGCCCTGCAATCGGGATGGACGGTGGCAGGCAAGGGAGGCTCGCTGTGAAAGGCAATCCGGAGAGGATTTGGGTCCGTTTCGGTCGCGCCCAAGAACGTTCCATCGATCGGTGCGGCGAAGTACGGCGTCGTCTCGTCCGGCCCGTGTGTCGCGTCGAGCATGGCAGCGCTGTCCCGCACGCTGCGCGTCAACACGTGCTCCGATACGAAACCCGACCAATGCTCGCTCACGAAGGGACCCGATGGGTTACGGGCCCGCGATGGCTTGTGACCGAACAACCCACAACACGATGCCGGAGTGCGGATCGATCCACCTCCGTCTCCGCCCGATGCCATCGGCGCCAAACCGGCGGCGACGCTCGCGCCTGAACCGCCGCTGGACCCGCCCGGCGTTCGATCCAGCATCCACGGATTGCGGGTCACGCCGTGAAGCTCGGTCTCGACGACGACTTCGAGGCCCATCTCCGAGGTCGCGGTTTTGGCCACGGGCACCACCCCTGCATCGAGCCAACGCCTATAGAGGTTGGTCGCCCCGTTGGGCGTCCAACCCTCGAAGAACCGCGAGCCCTCCTGGGTCGGGACTCCCGGAATCCTTTGAATGAGGTCCTTGATGAGAAAAGGGACACCGGCGAATGGACCGTCGCCCAGGTCCCCTGACGAGCGCGCACGGGCGGCTTCAAAGAGCTCGAACACGACCGAGTTGATCTGAGGGTTCACCAGCTCGATGCGCGAAATGCACTCCTCGACCAGGTCGGCGCTGCTGACCTGGCCAGCGCGAACCAGCTCTGCGAGGCCCAAAGCGTCGTACGAGTCGTATTCGGCAAAGCCCGGCATAGAGCAGAGGCCTACTCCAGCCAAAGGCCCAAAAGCAACGGTGTTTCTCCGGGCCGGAACAAAGTGAGATACCCGACAGTGATGTTCCGTTCACAGTATAACTAGATTTTTTTGATCATATGGTTGCTAATTTTCCAGCCTGGTGGTACCACATGCTTAGACACACCGGAGAACTAGCAATGTCAGCAAAAAAGTCCAGTGATACCGTCATGATGAATGAAGTTGTCAACGCCGTGAAAGCGCGGGGTTGGATCACCTACGACGAAGCGTCTGAGGTCATGGCGAAGATTGGGGCGACCCAGGGGAACGTCCGGAAGTTCCTTCGGCGACTCGACACCGCCGGAGTCGAGGTGACGGTCAAACAGGGCAAGAACCGGAAATCGGACCGACGGCGCACTGCCAAGTCGACGGAGAAGACCAACGTCCTCAGTGCGGAGCCGGTGCAGACCTATCTCGATTGGATGGGGTCCGTGAGCCTCCTCACGCGGGAGGGCGAGGTGGAGCTCGCACGACAGATCGAAAGGGGTCGTCAGATCATTTTCGACGCGGTCGTCGAGCAGAGTCGAGCTTCGAGGTCGTGCTATGTGCCCTCGATTCGTACGTACAGTCGTGCGACGAAGGCTCCACGGCACGCAAGAAGGCCGAAGCCGACTCCGGCCTCTCAGCCAATCAGCTCCGGAAGCTGCACACGACCGTCTCCACCGCCCATGCCGACGTCGAAAGGGCGAAGGCCGAGATGGTCGAAGCCAACCTGCGGCTGGTCGTTGCGATCGCCAAGAAATACCTCAAGCGCGGCCTGCCCTTCATGGACTTGATCCAGGAAGGCAACATGGGGCTGATGCGCGCGATCGATAAGTTCGACTACCGTCGAGGGTACAAGCTCTCGACATACGCTTCGTGGTGGATTCGTCAATCGATGGCCCGCGCAACGACCGACCAAGCTCGCACCATTCGTATCCCGGTTCACGCCTGTGAGCTCCTCACCAAGGTCACCGGCATGACGCGAAAGCTCACCGGTGAGTTCGGACGTGAGCCCTCGCCGGCGGAGATCGCAACGCGAATGAAGCTTCCCACCGATCAGGTGGCAAATCTGCTCATGATCTCGCGCGACACCGTCTCGCTCGAAATGCCGGTCGGAAACGACGGCAACAGCGAGCTCCGCGACTTGATCTCCGACGAGGAGGCCGGCACCCCGATGGATTCGGTGATCGGAGAGGACCTCTCGAAATCGGTTGTCAGGGCGCTCGAAACCTTGAATCCACGAGAGCAGCGAATCATTCGCATGCGCTTCGGAATCGGCGAGAAGGAGGCCCACACTCTCGCAGAAATCGGCCGCGAGTTCGGGCTGAGCCGCGAGCGTATTCGTCAGCTCCAGGCCCTAGCGCTCCGCAAGCTCCGCAACGTCCACGGCGACGCCGCCCTCAAGCAATTCGTAAGCGCCTAAGCCTCATCCCAGCTCGCCGGCTTTCGCCTTCGCGATCCACTGCTCCATCGTCTTTTGCACCACATCGAGGGCCATGTTCTTGAACGGGCGAAGGAGCAGCGGGACCTTCTGCATGTCGATGACGACCTGCCCTGGCTGCATGTCGATGGTGGCAGCGACGTGCACGCCTTTCACATGAAACGAAATCTCAGCCTTGGTGTCACTGAGCCACGTCGTCTTGGCGTCGTACTTCTGCCACTTCGCCGTGTAGTGCTCCGCGGCGTTCTCCGCCGCCTTCTTGGCCAGCTCTGGGCTGAGGTCGTGTTTGATGATGTGCTGCATGAAGCCCCTCGATGGCCGGGAGGATGGCACGAAAGTGCGGGTGTACGCTACGCGAGGGGCCCAACCAGGCGCCCCCGTTCGATCCAGGCGGCCAAGGCGGAGGTGTCGCCGAGCGGACGCGTGGCCTCAGGCAGGGCGCACGCCCGTATGCCTTGCTCTGCGCAGAACGTGACGATATTCGAGTGTTTCTGCTCTTCTTCTGCGATGAGCAACGCGCGCATCCGCTCGAGCTTGGGGACGAGCGCGGCAAGTGAGTCCGGATAGGTCACTGGCGCGTGAACGACGCGGGCGATTTCCGGAATGAAAGCCCGATTGAAAACCACGTGAGCAAGCTCGAAATCCCGGCCCGCAATTTCGGCGGCAACCGACTTGGCCGCCTCGATACCAACCGAGTCCGCGGACGAAACGAGAACGAAGCGCGTGCTCGAGGATCGCATCAGGTCACGGACCTCCCGGGCACGCTCGGCGAAGCCCTCGCGAAGAAAGGCCATTTCGGTGAGGAACTCGGTAAGGGCCGAGACGAGAGAATCCCCTGCAACGGTTCGGAGTAGCCGCTGCGCGATCGCTCCATCCCACGACGTCGGCGAATCATCCGAGGCTTGGAGAAACCAACGGACCACGCGTTGATCGAGGAATCGCACCAGGCGGGCCGGCGCATCCAGAATCTCGATCGAACTCTGTGCGGGCGGGGTATCGATCACGACGAGATCGTAGCGAGGGTCGCGAACCGTCTCGTGAACCCGCTCCATCGCGGCATACGCATGAGACCGCGCCAGGGTGTTGGAGAACGCTTGGTAGATGCGGTTATCGAGGACGCGCTGCGCCCGCGCTTGGTCGTCCGCTGCGCGCCGGATGATCCCATCGGCGCTTGCCTTCGTTTCCAACATCGCGGCATGCAACTCGCCCCCCAGCGCGTGCGAGGGAAGCGATATGTCAGAAGGAAGGTCGCCCAGCCCGTCGATACCGAGTGCGTCGGCGAGTCGGCGTGCGGGATCGGCGGTCAGAACGAGGACAGACTTGCCCTTCAGCGCCTCCTGAAGCCCCAACGCCGCGGCGAACGTCGTCTTGCCCACTCCGCCGACACCGACGCAGAACGCAATCCTGCAATCGTCGGGAAGCTCGATCACCAGACCTCCGTTTGCTCGATCGCTTTGGACAGCGCCGCGATGACGTCGAAGCTGTCCTCGTCATGAGCATCGAAGGCCATCGTTGGGAGATCGATGTCGCGACGCAGTCCACGCAGGCACTTGTCGGCTGTCTTTCGTCGCTGAACCAGGTACTCGGCAAGCGCCAGATCAGGAGCCCAAGGCTCGGTCCCACTGGCGCCCTCGAGCTCGGCTTTCACCAATCGCTGCTCGTCCTCGTCAAGCCAGAGCCGCGGGATGCGGTTGATGAACAGGCAGCCGAGGTGGAGGTCGTCCCGCTCACGAAGCCGACCGTAGAGTTGGATCGTTTCATTGACGGCCAGGGGCTCGGGCACGGTGACGATGTGGACCGCGCATCGTTGCTCGTCCTGGACGAGAGCGGTCGCGCTATCAAGCAGCTGACGCAGGGGGCCGTCCTTGAGAAAGACTTCGAGGACGCCTGGAAGGTCGAAGAACATCAACGCGTGTCCGGTCGACTCCAAGTCCACCAAGATGGGGCCCCATCGATCATCGGCGGCGAGCTGGGCCACGCGGTGCAAGGTCACGATCTCGTCCACCCCCGGGGCCGCCATGAATAGGCGCCGCAGTGAGTTGTTCTTGACGACGAGGTTCGCAATGAGGCGGAGCTTGAGCCGCGACGTGATGTAGTCGACGAGCGCGGGCTCGAACTGAACCCGCGTTGCATGCACGCCCGGCGCGACCTCGGCCGGTTCGTACCCGACATTCGGGCTATGAAACAAATGCGATGACGATGTGTGAAAGCCGAGCTCGACGATCAGCGGTTGCTTTCCAGCTCGTGCGGCCGCGGTGGCAAGAGCCCCGAGGACCGTGGACTTGCCCACGCCGCCCTTGCCGGTGAAGAACTGAACGGGCCGCGTGAGAGGTTCCCGGGTGGGCGCGTGCACGTCGAACACCTAGCAGGATCGAAACGTGATATCGAGGGACGTGACCGGTATACAGAGCTGGATCCAAGCGTCGCGCCCGCTTGCCCATGTCAACATTGCGGTACCGCTGGCTCTAGGACAGGTGGCCGCCTGGCACGTCACCGGGCATTTCGATTGGAAATGGTTCGCGGCCGCGCTGCTGTGGGGCGTCATCGATCATCTGTTCGTCATATTCGCCAACGACTTCGCGGACCATGAAGCCGACAGCGGACGACGAACGCTGCTGTCGGGAGGCTCAGGCGTCATCCCGGAGGGCAAGCTCACAGCACGACAGGTGGGTCGCGCCGCGACAGTCGCAGCGATTCTACTCTTGCTCTACTCGTGCGCGCTGGCGCTCGTCGGACGCGCCTGGACGCCCCTCTATGCGCTCGCCGCCCTCCTGCTGATGTGGCTCTACAGCTTTCCGCCAGCGCGCTTGAGTTACCGCGGCGGCGGCGAGCTGCTTCAGGGTATCGGGGTGGGCATCGCACTCCCCTCTCTCGGCTACTACATGCAAGTCGAGGGCGCGCTCGCTCCAGGATGGGTCGTTGGACCCGCGGCGCTCCTCGGGGTCTGCAGCAACGTCCTTACCGCCCTCCCCGACATCGAGGACGACACGCGCGCGCACAAGAACACCTGGCCCGTTCGACATGGGATGCAGCCCGCACGCCGCTTTGCGTCTGCAGGGATTGCGTTCGCCGCGTTTGGAGTATTCCTTTGGACGCCCTTGGTCTCTGTAGCGGCCAAGGCGGGCATTGCGATCGGTACGGCATTGCCTTTGCTAGGCGGCGCTCGCGCTCGGGACCCGTTCCGCGCCGCCTGGTGGTCGAGCATCGCAATCAACCTCTTGATCGCGCTCTGGATGCTCGCGATGGTGTTGAAGCTCTAGCGGCTCAAACCGAGCGACGTAGCCGCATCTTCGCGAAGCGCGTCGTAATCTCGACTCGCGTCGAGTTGAGCATCGAGGCGCCAGGCTTGAACCGGCACGTCCCCTCGCTCCACGAGAAGCCGATACAGGGCAAGCTCGTCATCGGGTTCGCGGGAAAACGGAAATGGATTTCGCGAGGCTCCTTCGGCGAGCCCCGAGTACCGCTCGTCATCGGCTTCGATCAGCGTGACGATGTCGCGCCCGCGGCTTACGGTCTGCCGGAGAAACTCGAGACCAAAAGGCTCGAATCCATTGCGCGCCCCTTGGTCACGGCGGACCCAGCGAACCCAGTCAAACCCGTACATGAAGTCGTGTACATACCGAAACCGAATCGGCGATTGCTGCCCGTAGGCCCTCATCAGGCCCACTGTGACGCTCGTGACGTTCTCCAAGTAGCCCGCGTAGCTTCCGCCACCGATGAGGCGGCAGCCGCTAAGTGAGGGGACTGGTGCGGATCGGCCAATCTGGCAACGAGGTCCGTCAGGGAACGCGCGGACGACCGGGATGGGTCCAGGGTCAACGCGCCCGAAGGGCGCTGCTCGATCCTGGCGTCCACCTCCGCCAGAGGGGTATTCGTCCCGTGTATCGCGTGCGCCGTCATTCGAACCCCGGTCGTAGCCACAGCAGGACCGCAGCCAGGGTTGTACTATGCCAGATCGCTCGATGAAGGAAGCGTTTGTACGCGCCTTGGGCTCGAAACGCGTTGGTGACGGCCGCGTGGCTAACCTTGCGCATTCGAGCGAAGTTCCACACCACGATCGCCGCGGCCGGTGCGACGGCCCACACCGGGACCAAATCCGGTCTCGCGAAGGATGCGGCAACCCAGATTCCGACCCCAAGCGCCACGCACGTTTCGCTCAACCTACGCGCGGCGAGGTTCCCGTAGGTGGACGCAAAGGTTCGCTTTCCCCCGGCGCGGTCGCTCTCTTCATCGGAGAGCCCACTGCCGACGCCGCTCGCGAGGCTCAACATCGAGAAGCCGGCGATCCAGGGCCAGGCTCGTGGCGCGATGGCGCCTCCTTGCAGATAGGCGTTATAGAGCGGGAGCGCCGCGCCGACGCCCAGCATCTCCAAGAGCTCACCACCGCCTCGGTAGTTCAACCGGATCGGCGGGAGCGTGTAGGCCACGAAGATTAGCATGCATGCGAGCCCCGCTTCGAACGCGACCGGCCGCTGCAGAGCGGACTCGGCTCCGGCCGCAACCAGGAGTGCGGCCGCCCCAAGAAGAACACCCACCGCCGCAACCGCCCGCGCATCGAGGATACCGTCCGGAATCGTTTTGGGAGAGCAGCCGTCCGGAAACATACTTCGTTTGATCGCGTCGACCTCGCGATCGCCCCAATCGTTCAGCAAGACGATGAAGCCGAGCCCGAGCACAGTGAAGCCGAGCCCCCAGCCCAGTGCCAGCAGGTCGAGCCCCGCCGCCGACCTCGCACCGAGGACCTGCCCAAAGAGTGCGGGCACCAACAGCTTCGGCCAACTGGCGGGCTTGAGGGCGTAGAACCATCGCCCGAGGCTCGAGGCGGGAGGACCAGCGCCCGTGCGCGACGCTCTCATGAGCGCCGGGCGGGGTCCACTGGCGTGGGCGAGTCGGGAGGTTCGCTCTGAATGTGCTTCGCTCGCACTTCCCACTTGGCGCGCGCCATCGCCCGCATGTCCTTGACCGAATCCATCTCATCGACGATCTCGAGCCCGATCAGCGTTTCGAGAACATCTTCCATCGTGACGACACCGTCCACGCCGCCACGACACCGTCCACGCCGCCATACTCGTCGACGACCACCGCAATGTGCTCACGCTTGTCGAGGAGATTCTCGAACAATGCAGGCAGTGCGACTGTATCGGGCACCATCAATGCCTCTCGCGCAAAGGCATGGACCGGCACGTCGAGCTCATCACGCGCGGCGCGCAGCAAAAGCTGGTCTTTCAAGATGTATCCAGTGATCTGGTCGGGCGTTTCCTTCCAAATCGGGATGCGCGAAAACACCATGGAACCTCGCTCGGCCATCGCATCCCGCACAGTCGTGTTCTCTTCGAGCGAGAACATCACGGTGCGCGGCGTCATGATGTCTCTCGTGCGCAGCGAGCCGAAGAGAAACAGGTTGCGGAGGATTCTCATCTCCGATTCGTCGAATACGCCCTGCTCTTCGCCAACGCGCGCCAATGCTGCAAACTCTTCGCGCGAGAGCTTCTCGGCGACCCGTCGGCGCCTCATGAAACCGGTGATCGCCTCCGAGAGCCACACGAGCGGAAGCAGGATCAGGATTAGGGGAGGCAGGACGGCGGCAATGAAGCCGCTCAAACGGCGCCAGTACATCGCCCCTAGCGTCTTGGGAATGATCTCGGAGACGAAGAGAATGAGCAAGGTCAGCACTGCAGACGTGATGGCGAGCACCTCCGAACCCCAGAGGCGTTGCGCTTCGGCGCCGACACCCGCTGCGCCAACGGTATGAGCGATCGTGTTGAGGCTGAGGATCGCGGCGAGGGGGCGATCGATGTGCAACTTGAGCGCACGCACCCGCGCGCCAACCTTGGGTCGGTCTTGCTCGAGCTTGGCGAGGTAGGACGGGGTGATACTGAGTAGCACCGCTTCGAGGATCGAACAGACGAACGACACCCCGAGTGCGATCCCGACGTAGACGAAGAGCAGGGTCATCCGGGGACTCGGGTCCGTGCTTCTTCGCCGTCGTCGTGCCGCCTAAAGGGGCCATGGTGACCGAGCTCTTGGATCTGCTGCTGCACCGAGAAGGCTTCACGTGGAAGAAAATCGGCAACGGCTTGCGCGAGCACGGGGTGACGAATCCAATGGGCGCTGTGGATCGGCACGGGCATCAAGCCGCGCCGCAGCTTGTGCGTGCCTTGGGCGCCGGCCTCAAAACGGCGCATGCGATGCTCGATGGCGTGTTCGATGAGCCGATAGTAGCAGAGCTCGAAGTGAAGCATGTCGTGCCTCTGTGTTGCGCCCCAATAGCGGCCGTAAAGGTGGCCCCCCTTGGCGAAATTGACCGAGGCCGCAACGATACGTCCTTCGTCCTTCGCTGCAACAATCAGCGGAGAGCCATCGAGGGTCGACGCCGCGAGCTCGAAGAACTCTGGGGTCAGATAGGGGTGCGAGCCCTTGCGGCCGCAGGTCGCGCGATAAAGGCGTTCGAGCTCCCGCCAATCCGCAACGCTGAGCTCATCGCCGCGAAGCTCCTCGATGCGAAGATTCGCTTCGGCGGCAACACGGCGCTCTTTTCGTACCTTCTTCCGCATCGATGAACGGAAGTCGCCCACGAAGTCGTCGAACGTTTCGTAGCCCTGGTTCCGCCAATGGAACTGAAAGGAGAGGCGGTTCATCAACCGGCCGTCGCGCACGACCCAGTCGTGCTCCTCGGGGCTCAGAAAGAGCAGGTGGATGGACGAGGCCCCGGTCGACTCCGCAACCTCGAGGCAACCGTCGATCAACCTCGGCACGAGCTCGGTGGGGTCCTCGTCGGGCGCAAAGAGGAACCGGCGCCCCGTCACCGGCGTCACCGGTACCATGGCGACGAGCTTCGGGTAGTAGTCGATGCCCAGTCGAGAGGCCGCGTCCGCCCAGCCCCAATCGAAGATGTACTCACCATAGCTATGGGTCTTCAAATAGAGAGGCAACGCCCCGACCAATCGCTTGCCGCGCCATGCCGTGACGTACGTCGGCTCCCACCCGGAGCCTCGTCCGACCGACCCGCTTTGTTCGAGCAATGACAGGAAGGCGTGCTCGACGAATGGATCGTCCTCGCCGACCAATGGGGCCCAGGCGTCCGCGTCCACCGACCCTAGTGACGACAAGATCCGTATGTCGATCGACTCACACAAGTGAGTGACAGAGTCTGCACGATAGGAGTGGCTAGAGCCAGCCGAGGTAGCGCGTCGGCCCGCGCTTCCCACGAGCACGGTTGATCAAGCGCTTTGCCACGGCGTAGCAGCGAAAGAACCCCGCGACCTGGAGCCGTTCGAAG
>JAFDFW010000222.1 GCA_019309605.1 Deltaproteobacteria bacterium
GAGCGCGTCCTGTGACTTTCTTGTGCATGATCAGCCTCCGGCCTTTCCGGCCTTGCCCGCCTTCTCGCGAATGCGCTCGCCGGTGTAGCGAACCCCCTTGCCGTTGTAGGGCTCTGGGGGTCGCATCTGACGAATCCGCGCCGCAACCCGGCCGATGATTTCTTTGTCAGGCGACTCGAGGTGAACGCGTGGGAACTTCGTGCCCGCCTCGTCGATCGTCTCCACCTTGACGGAAACGACCTTCGGGATGTCGATAACCGGCTGATGCGAGAGGCCGACGGTCATTTTGAGCTGGTTGTTCTTGAACTCAGCGCGATAGCCAACGCCGCGGAAGTCGAGCGATCGCTTGTAACCGTTCGCAACGCCCTCAACCATGTTGCGGAGAAGCGCGCGCGTGAGGCCCTGGTATTGAAGACCCGCGTTGCCAGCACCCTCAGCAGGCCTGACCGTAAGCACGCTGTCGCCTTGAGTGACCAATACCTCCGGGCGGAGCGCGTAAGTCAACTCGCCCTTGGGCCCCTTTGCCGTGATGTCCCGGCCGCTGATCGAAACTTGAACGCCCTTGGCGACTTCGACCGGCTTCTTGCCGTTTCTGGACTGCTTTCCTGTGTATGTTTCGGTCATCACCAAACCTCGCACAGTACCTCACCGCCCACTCGCTTATCGCGAGCGTCGCGGTCGGTCATGATGCCAGCGGACGTCGAGAGAATGGCGACGCCCATGCCGTTCTGAACACGCGGAATGTCATGGTGGCCGACGTAGAAACGGCGCCCGGGGCGGCTCGCTCGGCGCATGCCGGCAAACGCGCTCTGACGATCGCGGCTGTACTTGAGAAAGACCGTGAGGCTGTTCTGGACCCCGTCTTCCACGCGGTAATCGTCGATGAAGCCTTCCTGCTTGAGGATCTCGGCGAGCTGCGCCTTGAGCTTCGAAGAAGGAATGACGGTGTGTTCGTGCTGAGCCCGTGCGGCGTTGCGGATGCGCGTCAACATGTCAGCGATTGGATCGGTCATCATGACTGCACCTCCTTACCAGCTCGATTTCGTGAGCCCGGGGACGTCGCCCGCGAGCCCGTATTTACGGAGACAGATGCGACACATCTCGAACTTGCGGTAGTAACCCCGCGGACGTCCGCAGATCTTGCAGCGGTTTCGTTGTCGCACCGAAAATTTCAGTGTCTTTTCCATCTTGGCAAATGCGCGCTTACTAGCCATCTGCGTCCTCTAGTTCCTGAACGGCATGCCGAGCGACTTCAGCAAGGCACGTCCCTGTTCATCGGTTTCTGCCGTAGTAACGAGGGTCACATTCATGCCCTTGATACGATCGATTTTGTCGTAGTTGACCTCTGGGAAGACGATCTGCTCGCGAATGCCCAGCGTGTAGTTGCCGCGGCCGTCGAACGCCTTCGGGCTAATGCCCTTGAAGTCGCGGGTTCGCGGCAACGCGATCGAAACGAGACGGTCGAGGAAGTCGTACATCTGCTCGCCGCGGAGAGTCACCATGACGCCAATCGGCATACCCTCGCGGAGTTTGAAGCTCGCAATGGACTTCTTCGCGCGGGTGATGATCGGCTTCCGGCCGGTGATCGCTTTGAGCTCTTCGGCGGCTGACTCGATGAGCTTTGCATTCTGCACCGCTTCGCCGAGGCCCATGTTGACGACGATCCGCTCGAGCTTCGGAACCTGCATGATGTTCTTGAAGCCGAAGTCCTTCATCAACTGAGGGACGATCTCGTCTTTGTATTTGTTTCTAAGTCGGGGTTCGTAATCAGTCATGACTACCTCAATCCAGGACCGAGCCGCTCTTCACGGCTACGCGGACATGTTTGTCAGGGTCCTTCTTGTCGGCTTCGATGCGAACGCGGGTGCGTTCCTCGGTCTTCGGGTCGACCAGCATCACGTTGGAAGCGTGAATCGGCATCTCCTTTTCAACGATGCCAGCCTCCGCGAAACGACGCGGGCTCTGGTGGCGCTTCACGCGGTTGACGCCCTCGACGAGGATCAAGTCAGCCCGAACCATCTGAAGGACACGGCCCTTTTGGCCCCGGTCCTTGCCTGCGATGACCTGAACCAGGTCACCCTTCTTGATGCGCGCGGTCATCACACCACCTCCGGCGCGAGAGAGACGATCTTCATGAAACGCTTCGCGCGAAGCTCACGTGCAACCGGTCCGAAGATGCGGGTGCCAATCGGCTCGTTCTCTTTGGTGATGAGCACGGCGCTGTTCGTGTCGAACTTGATGTAGGTGCCGTCCGGCCGCTGGTACTCACGCTTAGTGCGCACCACGACAGCTCGGGCAACTTCGCCCTTCTTCACGCGGGCGGTCGGAAGCGCTTCCTTGATGGAAACGACGATGACGTCACCGAGGCCTGCGTACCGACGGCGCGACCCGCCGAGCACCTTGATGCAAGCGACTCGCTTTGCGCCGCTGTTGTCGGCTACATCTAGCTGTGTTTCTGTCTGGATCATCGTTATACCTCCGGCGGCCTCTCGATGAGCCGGACGACCTCCCAGCGCTTCGTCTTGGAGCGCGGGCGGCAAGCGCGGATTTCGACCACGTCGTTCTTGCGATATTCGTTAGCCTCGTCGTGCGCGTGGAACTTCTTCTTACGCTTGACGTACTTCCCGTAGAACGGGTCGCGGGCGCGCCGGATGACCTCGACCACGACGGTTTGTTGGGCCCGCCCCTCGCTCTGTGTCTCGTTCACGACGCGTCCGACCAAGCGACGGCGACGGCCACGCTCCGTGACGACTTTAGGGGTCGGTTGTCCTGGCTCAGCAGTCATGGCCGATCACTCCTTGTTCGCCGCTTCGGCGCGGCGCTCGGTAAGAATGGTTTTCACGCGGGCAAGATCCCGGCGAAGCTTGGGGATGGAGCTCGTGTCATCGAGCTGATTGGTGTGATTGTCGAAGCGCGCCTTCCAAAGCTGGCGGCGCAGATCGCCCTCGATGACCGCCAGCTCTTCGACGGTGTTCGTACGAATGTCTTCTGGCTTCATAGCTCACTCTCCCTCGACCGGAACGTCGTCTTGAGGGGAAGTTTGTGGGCGGCGAGCGCGAACGCTTCGCGTGCGATATCCTCGGGAACGCCCTGGATTTCGTACAGCATGCGCCCAGGCTTGATGATACACACCCAGCCTTCGATCGGGCCCTTACCCTTACCCATACGAGTTTCGAGCGGCTTCTTGGTGATCGGCTTATCCGGGAAGATCCGGATGAAGAGCTGACCCTGACGCTTCACCTTCCGCTGAATCGTCATACGAGCCGCTTCGATCTGTCGCTGCGTAATCCGGCCAGGCTCGAGTGCCTGCAGTCCGAAGTCGCCGAACGAGACTTTACCGCCTCGATAGGCCTTGCCGCGCATACGGCCCTTCATCTGTTTCCGGAACTTGGTTTTCTTTGGTTGAAGCATGGCTCGTCCTTAGACTCGGGCTCCCGCGGCCCCGACACCCGGGCGCTGCGGAAGCTGCTCACCCTTGAAGATCCAGCACTTGATACCGACGGTGCCGGCCTTGGTGTGTGCGGTCACCTCG
The DNA here is from genome assembly GCA_019309605.1 of Deltaproteobacteria bacterium. GTDB lineage: Bacteria > Myxococcota_A > Polyangia > Polyangiales > Houyiibacteriaceae > SG8-38. The sequence continues at coordinate 3,533 of JAFDFW010000222.1, forward strand.
CCGTAATCGATATCGGCGCGAAGTGTGTGAAGCGGGACGCGGCCCTCGCGGTACCACTCGGTACGCGCGATCTCCGAGCCGCCGAGACGCCCACCGGCGGTCACTCGGATGCCCTTCACACCGAACTTCATCGCAGTCTGCACGGCCTTTTTCATGGCGCGGCGGAAGGCGACGCGTCGCTCGAGCTGCGTCGCGATGTTCTCCGCAACGAGCTGGGCGTTGGTCTCGGCCTTGCGGACCTCTTGAATGTCGAGGAACAGCTCGTTCTCGGTGAGCTTCTGAAGGTCGGCCTTGAGCTGCTCGACTCCCGCCCCACGCTTACCAATGATGATTCCGGGACGCGACGTGAAGATCACGACCTTGGCTTTGTTCGCCGCGCGCTCCATCTCGATGTCGGCGATGCCCGCGTGCGCGAACTTCTTCCGGATGGTGGCCTTCAGCTTCAGGTCTTCATGAAGCCACTTGGCGTAGTTCTTGTCCTCGTACCATTTGGACTTCCACGTCTTTACGACGCCGAGACGGAACCCATAAGGATGTACTTTCTGACCCACGGCTCAGCTCTCTTCCCCGTCGCTCACGACGACGGTGATATGACTCATTCCCTTGACGATGCGCGTGGCGCGACCCTGCGCACGCGGGCGCCAGCGCCGCATGTGCTGGTTCGGCGCCATGTCCGCGAACGCCGTCTTTACGAACAGCGAATCGAGGTTGATCTCTTCATTCTTCTGCTTGGCGTTGGCGATCGCGCTGCCAATGGCCTTCGCAACGATAGGAGCCGCCGCCTTCGTGGTGAAGCGGAGCTCGTTGAGCGCCTCGGCGACGTTCTTGCCGCGCACCATGTTGAGCACAACACGCGCTTTACGAGGCGAAATCCGTTGAAATCGTGCTTTTGCGACCGCTTCCATGATCACCTCTTACCCGTCTGCGGGTTGATCTTCCGGCCGCCCTTCTTGTCCGACGCATGACCGCCGAACGTCCGGGTGGGCGCAAACTCGCCGAGCTTGTGCCCGACCATGTTCTCGGTGACGAAGACCGTGACGAACTTCCGGCCGTTGTGGACGGCGAAGGTGTGCCCGACGAAATCGGGCGTCACGGTGGAACGG
>JAFDFW010000023.1 GCA_019309605.1 Deltaproteobacteria bacterium
GCACTGAGCCTCGAAGCGACCTCGGCCGAACTCGGGCGGGCCAAGGGTCGACCGCCGCGATTCGACCACGATCTTCTTCGTCGTCCACACCGAGCGCGACCAGCGGCAGAGTTGAGAGTCGCGCCTCTCGCAAGCGGTCATCGGCCCGATAGGTAACCGCGAGCTCACGCCAGACCTCCTGCCGTAGCGGCTCTTGCGAGAGCACAGCTTGGAGCTGCTCGACGGCCGCCCCCGCTTCCCCTCGGGCGCGTAACCGCACCGCCAGCTCCCGTCGAAGGTCGGCATTCGCAGCGCCTTCCTCGAGGCCGCTTCGAAGCGCCGCAATGGCCGCGTGCTCGTCACGACAGTGGTCCGACAAGATCCGTGCGACTTCGAGCGCCGTCGTGACACGACCTGCCTCGTCCTTGGCGCGATAGTTGCCCAACGCCTCGGCATAGGCGCGCCAGTCGTTCGGGGTTTCGCTGAGGCCCTCGAGCGTGCGGGCCGCGTCGCTGCCCGGCCCTTCGAGCACGACCGCGCGCCGCAGGACGTTCTTGGCGTTGTCCCCGTCTCCGGCGGCGTGTTCGAGCTGCCCGAGACGAACAAGGGCGTCCCCGCGTTCCTCGCCGTCGCTCACGTCGAGCAGATGGCGAGCCACCTGCAGAGCTTCCGGCAGTTGCCCGAGTGCTTCGTGCACCAGTGAGAGCTCTTGCAGCGCGGCGGGGTGAGCCGGCTCGGCCGCCAAGGCGGATTCGACGTGGCGCAGCGCCCGGTCCGGCATGTTCAAGGGCTCGCGATACAAATGCGCCAAGTCCAGTAGCACCCGTTGGAGCCGGCTGTTCTCGGGCGCGGCAGCGAGAAGCTGTTCCATGGTCGCGGCCGCCTCGTGCCACGACTGATTGGCCTGAAAGTGTTGCGCCAACCGTTCCAACGCATCGAGATGGCGAGGCTCCACCTTCAGCACACGTTGCAGCGTTCGGATCGCAGCAGGAAGCTCGCCGAGCTCGTCGCTCTGAATCCGCGCCACGGTCAGCCAGAGCGCGCTCGCTCGATCGACGGAGCGCGCCCCTGAAGCGGCCTGCGAAAGCCTGTCGACCAGGGGCGACCAGCCCGTGTCGATCGTGAGCACATCGGTGAGACCGTCCGCGGCCGGAGCAGAGTCCGGCCACAGCTCGAGCGCCTGTTCGAAATCGCGTCGGGCGCCGTCGTGGTCCCCAATGCGTTCCAAACGAACCACGGCACTCTGCACGAAGAGCTCCGAGGCGGCTTTCGCGTCGCGCTCGGCTTCTGCCTCACGCCGCAGCGCATCGACCAGCGCGGCGGGGTCGTCGGTCTCCTGCGCAACTCGGGTGAGCCCGCGAGCGGCGCCGATGTGATACGGGTCCGCGATTGCGGCCGCGCGGAACTGCTCGATCGCCGTGGTGTCATGTTCGCCTTCCACGAGCTCAGCCAGGCGTGCGTGGTGCGCCGCTGCTACAGTCGGGTCGTGTGCAGACTGGGCGATCAAGGCGTCTATCTCGCGCAAGAGGCCCGCGTCTCGTTGCCCCGCCGCCAAACGCTCGATCTCGAGCAATGCCCCCAGGTCGGCGGGAGCGATCTCCAAGATGCGCCGGTACGCCCCGACGATGTCGTCGTACTCTCCGAGCCCCTGATGCTCTAACAACCGTGCGAGCTCGTAGAGCGCAGCAACGCGGCCGGCCGGGTCTTCGAGCACATCAGCTTGCGTCGAGTACACCGCGCACAACGACTCCCATGCCCCCACTTGCCGATACAGTTGCTCGAGTGCCAGCAGGGCGCCGAGATGTTTGGGGTCGACCGTGAGCACATCTTCCCAAGCCTGAATCGCCTGGCGATGCTTGTCCTGTCGCTCCAACACCTGTGCCTTGCGGGCGAAGAGAGCGATGCGCTCCGTTGGCTCGTCAGTGAGCTTCACTTCGCGTTCGAGATCGGAAAGGAGATGCGTCCAGTCGTGCGCATCGGCGCGCACCCGCGCGAGCGCATCGACGGCGGGCCGGTAGCCTGCGTCCGCCGAGACCGCGGCCTCGTACGACGCCACGGCCTTGGTCCGATCATCGAGGTGCTCTTCGTAGACCTGCCCGAGCAGGAATGCGGCGCGCGCGCGGATTCGAGCGGCCCCTGAGTTGCGAAGCTGGAGCTCCAATACGTCGACCAGCTCTTCCCAATCGCCCCGTTCCCGCAATTGCCGCGCCAACTCTTGAAGTGAAGGTGCGTGCGCGGCGTCGACTTTGATCGCCTCGCGGTGATAGTGAAGCGCGTCCTCGTCGCTTCCGAGGCGGTCACGCGAGATCTCGGCCATTTTTTGCAGCAAAGCCACCCGCCGGCCCTTTGTGGGCGTGAGCTTCAGCTCCTGGCCGTAGATGTCGAGCAAGTCGTTCCACCGCCCCGCTGCGTAGTACAGGCGCCCGACGCTTGAGAGCGTCGGAACATGACGGGGGTCCTTGTCGAGTGCGCGACGATAGTGGGCGATTGCCTCATCGCGGTCGCCTAGCTGCTCATCGAGCACCTCTCCGGTGCGGTGCAGGAGCGCGACCAGCCGGTCCCGCTCGACGGTCAGCCCGATCTCGTAGTCGAGGGCTTCGAGAAGTTCGCGAGGGCGGTGAGCACGCGCTGCCGAGCGCTGCCAAGCGTGCACAGCGGCGAGGTGCCCCGAGTCCTGCTGCAACACGCGCTTGTAGGTTTGGGCCGCAAGCGCGTGCTCCCCCAGCACATCTTCGTAGAGCTGTGCGATCTTGAGCAGGTACGACACAGCCCGTGTGCCAGTCGTCCTATCCAATGCGTTCTCATAGAGCTGAATGAGCTCTTTCGGCTTGTCCACGTCCGAAAGCAAGCGCGCCAGGGCCTTGAACGCCGTGGGATGGTCGGGCATCGCGTTGAGCGAGCGACGGTAGTGATCGATCGCGTCATCGATGGCGTCGAGCTTCGTCTCGTAGATCTCCGCGGCCCGCGCGTGAGAATCGGCGCGCCGTTGTGCGTCGGTCGTGTAGCGTGCCTCTTGAAGACACATGTTGATGAGCTTCGGCCACGCTCCACGAATCCTGTAGAGCAGGCTCAACGCTTGCAGGCTCGAAAGCGAAGTGGGGTCGAGCTCGATGGCCTTCTCGTGCCATGCGATTGCCTGATCCACGTCGCGTAGCTCTTCTTCATACAGTCGCGCAATGCGCTGCGTGAAGGTGAGCTTCTCCGCATCGTCGTCGCTCGCTTCGGCCAAAGCTTCGAGGGTCTCGACCAATGCTTGGAGCCGCTGTCCAGCCTCGTAGTGTCGGGCCAGCTCGCCGAGGATCAACGGATCCTGGGGATGCAGGCTCCGCGCGTGCTCGAGGACCCGGATGGCTTCGTCCCGATTGCCGAGGTGCTCCGCGTGAATCCGCGCTGCCCGATAGAGCGAGGAGGCCTTCGAAACCGGATCGGTCGCTAACTGAGCTTCTGCTTCGAGGGTGCGAATCAGGTCACGCCAACGACGTTGCCCGTAGTAGAGTCGTTTGAGCGCCTGCACGGCGATGACGGCGCTGGCATCGAGTTGCAGGGCGGTCTCGTACAGCTCCGCGGCTTGCTCTGGACGCTGTTGCCGGCTCTCGAGCAACTGAGCACGACGAATGATCAACGCGGCGCGGTGCCCGTCGTCCGCCGCGGCCGCGTTGGCGAGCTCGGCGAGGTTCCGGTCCACCTCGGGCCACAAGCCATTCGCGAAAGAGCGCTGCTCGGTGGCGCGCAAGATAGCGGCGTGTGAACGGTCGAGCGCGCGCGCGGTCTGGTACGCCTCTCCAGCGGCTTCCCGATTACCGAGAACGTCTTCGAGCAACCGGCCCTTCAATAAGAACAGGGTCGCCTTGTCGCGGGGCTGCCGCGTCACGCGGGCCTCGGCCTCGAATAACGCAAGCGCCTCGGTGAACATGCGCGCTCCCAGAAGGAGCCGTCGCGCGGCGCGAATCGCCGGGATATAGTCAGGCGAGCGCTCGAGCGTCGCTTGGTAGTATTGAAGCGCGCGCCGCGTGTCCTTGAGCGGCCCTTCGCAGGTACGCGCCATCTCGAAATACAACCGCGCTGCGCGTCGGGTGTCCGGTTGGTCGTGCAGCTCGCGCTCGCATTCCTCGAGCCAATCGCGCGCACGGCGTGCCGGATCGACTTTGGTGGGCGGATGGTGCAGTGGCGCATCAGTCGCCCGTCCAGGCGGAACTGCAGGAGGCCCCGCCGAGTCGTGCTCTTCGACGAGGTCGTCTTGTCCCAACTCCTGCGTGGCATCGCGGCGCAGCACCGTGATGTCCCCTTCCTCGAACGCCATCTGGCCTACATGCTACCCCGGCTCCGCCCAGAGCGCATCGGGCCATAGAAAGAAGAGACCGGGTAAGGGCACACCCTACATTTGAGCAGGTAGGTTACGCCGCGGGCGCCAGGTCCTTCAGCTCTTCGGCGAGCTTCTTCTTCGCTCTCGCTTCGAGCTGGCGCGCGCGCTCACGGCTGACGCCGAGCTCGCGACCGAGGGAGGCCAACGATGCGGCGTCGTCGCTCAAGATGCGCTTTTCGACGATGAGCCGCTCGCGATCATCGAGCACCGAGAGCGCGCCTTCGAGGCGCAATTCGATGCCGCTCTGCCGCCGTTGACGGGCGACAACCAGATCCTGCGGCTCTGTGGCCCCCGGAAGCATTTCGACGAGCGTCGCATCCGAGTCGTGATACGCCGGTGCGTCGAGCGAGATCTCACGCTGATCGAGTCGACGCAGTAGCTCTGTCATCTTCTCGCTGGTGGTGTCGAAATCAGCCGCGAGCTTCGCAATCAGTTCTTCTGGATCGGCGATCACATTCGACAGCCGCGCACGCTCCCGGCGCAGGCGGAAGAACAGCTTCGAGCGGAACGGCCCGGAGCCCGCACCGACCATCGTGCTCGAGCGAACGACGGCTTCGAGCACGAACGCGCGAATCCAGTACCCAGCGTAGGTCACGAATCGCGTCCCACGGTGCGGATCAAACTTGCGAACGGCTGTCACCAAGCCGACGCTGCCTTCGGCGATGAGGTCGCCGAGCGTTACGCCGTAGCGCCGGTATTGAAGCCCGATGGCGATCACATATCGCAGGTTGGCTTCGACCAGCCGATCAGTCGCGTCCTGATCCCCTTCGCGCGCGCGGAGGGCGAGCTCGTGCTCATCTTCACGGGACAACCTGGGGATGGCCCGGACTTGCTGGATGTATCGATCGAGAGAAGCGGATGACTGCATGATGTACCCCGTATGCGCCGGAGTGGGTTACGTTACGTAACCATGCTCTGTCAAGTGCACACTTCGGGTACGAAACTCCCCTGGGTGCCGCTTCCGCTGAAATGATTGAGGAATTAGGTGGCGAAGCTAGAGCCGCAGCCGCAGGTTTGTTTGGCCTGCGGATTGACGAACTTGAAGCCAGCGCCCTGCAGCCCCTCGACGTAGTCGATCTCGGTGCCCTCGACGTACTGCACGCTCATCATGTCCACGTAGATGGAAATGCCGTGCGAGGTGAACGTTTCGTCCATCTCGGTGGTCTCGTCCTCGAAGAACAAATCATATGAAAACCCCGCGCAACCGCCGCCAATGACCCGTACTCGGAGGCCCTGTTCGGCAAGGCCTTCAGCGCCTTGGATCTCTTTGACTTTTTCTGCAGCTCGCGTGGTCAGGTTCAGCATGATGCTCCTTCAGCGGTTACTATAAGGTCGACCCCGGGTTCGCGCCAGCGCGTTGTTCCGTATCGTCAGGTGGGTGGAGGACATACCCCGGGCCCCTCTTCTACTGGGCCGAGCGCTTGGGCCGGGGCTCCGTCGACAGTAAAGCCCTCGCGCCCCTCCGTCTCGTATCCACGCTTGAGAAAACCGAGACCCACCGTCCCCTCTCCCGCCGGCACCGCGGAGGTGATTTCGCCGACGACGGTGTCCCCCAGCAAAATCGCTGCCTTCGCCTTCGGGGGTTCGGTGCTCTCGACCGCCCACCGCCAAAGAACCTTGGGGGCCTTTCCCCGATTTTCGAGCATGACGACCGTCTCCTGGCCGATGTAGCAACCTTTGTTGAAAGAAACGGCCACGGGGTTCAGCCCGCTCTCCTGGGGGTAGGTCCACTCGCCGAAGTCGATGCCGAAGCGCGGCCGCCCGCGGAGGACATGGATCTGGCTCCAGGCCTGGCCGCTGACGCTGCCGCCACCGAGCTCGCGGCTCCGCTCGGTCAGACGTTCGAGCTCCAGCTCGAGATCGGCATCCGAGACCACCCATTGCCGGCCACCGACCCCAAGGCGGTCGGCGGGCCAGCCTCCTTCCGCGACCTCGTTTGCGCTGGGGCCCTGGGCGGTGATTACGTGGAGGTCGTTGCGGTGCTCGAGGTCGACGTCCTCCATGATGATATAGCGTTCGAAACGTTCGAGCAGTGCGCCAACCTGGGCTGCCGGCACATCGAGCCACACATCGTCCTCGCGAAAGAGCGCATAGACATCGGCCAGGATTCGCCCCTTGAGCGTGAGCACGAACGCGTACGAGGAGCCTCCAGGCTCGACGCCATCGAGTTGATTGGTGAGCTGGCCCTGCAGCCACTCGCGAGCATCGTCGCCGCTAACCGTGATGATCGCGCGGTCGCTGAGCGAAAGCACCCCCACCGAGCGTTGTATCCAGTCGACCTCGCGTGCCTGCGCCATGGGCCATGTTCTGGTGCGCAACCCCTGTGCAGGCAAGTGCCGCCCTCAGCGACTGACCGGCTCGATGTGCGCCGCATGGAGCGAGACGACGCCGGCATCCGTTCGTACGCGCGCCGCCCCATCCGGGTCGATGCCGTCGAATACCCCGTCGCCATCCTCCCAGCGAACCCGCTCTCCGATCAGCGCCAACTTGGGCCGTAGCGCATCTACCACGACCGCTGCGCCGTCCCTGATGAAGAGGTTCACCCAGCGTTCTATGTGAGCCAGGAGGCTGGCCAACACCTCGGCCCGATCGAAAGGCTCGTCGCCGTTGCGCTCGGCTCGCAATGACGTCGCCGTATCAGCGAGTTCGGGGGGCCATTGCGCGCGGTTCACGTTCAGACCCACCCCGATGATGACCGAGTCGATACGCATGCCGAGTGTTCGGCTCTCGACGAGAACGCCGGCGCACTTGCGGCCCTCAACCCAGATGTCGTTGGGCCACTTCACTAGGACCGAGCGACCGGGCAGAAGGCTCGCCACCGCAGCCCGAACTCCAAGCCCGGTCGCGAGGGTGATCAGCGCGGTCGAAGCGGCCTCGACTGCAGGGCGTGCGACCACGGAGAAGTAGAGGTCGGAGCCCGGCGGCGAGACCCATTGCCGCCCGTGCGCTCCCCGTCCGCGGGTTTGCTGGTCGGCCAACACCAGGTGGCCGTCCTTCGCACCTTCAGCAGCCGCCGCGGAGGCATCGTCCATCGTGGAGGCGGTGCTGTCGTGGACCGTCAGCGAGCCCCCCCAGCTTCCGGTCAACCGGCTGCGTAGCCTTTCGGGCTCCAGATCGTCGATCAAGGCCTAGCTCCAGTCGAGCCCGAGGTCGCACGACGGCGACGAGTGAGTGAGTGCCCCGACGCTGATCACGTCCACGCCCAAGGTTCCGAGCGCGGCCACGCGTTCGAGTGTGATCCCGCCCGACACTTCGACGATCGCCCGGCCATCGATCAACGCGAGCGCGTCGCGCACCTCGTCGTCGCTGAAGTTGTCGAGCATGACGATGTCGGCTCCCGCCGCGAGCGCTTCGTCCAGTTGCTCGCGTGTATCGACCTCGCATTCGATGCGGCAGGTGTGGGGCGCATACGCGCGCGCGCGTTCAATCGCTTGTGTGCACCCACCGGCCGCGGCGATGTGGTTGTCTTTGATCAGCACGGCTGCGCCCAAGTCCTCGCGGTGGTTGTGGCCGCCTCCGCAGCGAACGGCATAGCGCTCGAAGGCTCGCAACCCCGGCGTGGTTTTGCGGGTGTCTGTGATTCTCGTTGCCGACCCACTGGGCAATGTCTCGACAAAACGCCTCGTCATGGTGGAAACCCCGGTGAGACGCTGAAGAAAGTTGAGCGCCACGCGCTCGCCGAGAAGAATCGACGTTGCCGGCCCGGAGAGCGTCGCAAGAGCGGTGCCCGCCTCGACGAGGTCGCCATCCTCCGCGTGGGTCTCGACATCGATCAGAAGGTCGACCTGCCCGAACACCTCTTCGAGGATCGGCAGCCCGCACACGACGAGGCGTTCGCGGGCGTTCAAAGTGGCCGTGCCGAGCGCGGTGGGCTCGACGCAGGCTTCACTGGTGATGTCTCCGCGATCGATGTCTTCGGACAGGGCGAGACGGACGGTTTCCGCGAGAACGGTGGGAGCCGGCGGAGTGACCTGCATAGGGGAGTTATAGCCAACTCCGCGCCAGAATCTCGGAATAAAGATTGCTCATCGCGTGGAGCGCGAGCGCGGCCCCAATCCCGCCACGCCATGCTCGAGCCCATCCGAAGAGCAGGGCGGGGAAAAACACTGCGAGGCGAGCCGGGTGGGGCTCGACCATGAAATGAATCCCTGCAAACAGAGCCGCTTGGAGCATCCAGGCGACCGGTGCGAGCTGCACGCCGAGCACGCGTGCTCGCTTCTTCGCGAGGTCGCTCAGCCCGGTTTGCAGGTAGCCGCGAAAGAACGCCTCCTCTGGCAGCGCAACCACGATGAACTGCGCGATGGCAAAACTCGTGACGCTCGGAGGGAATGTGAGCGAGAAGTGTCCCGTGGGTTGGTTCCACCAGTAGAAGCCGACCGCATAGAGGGGAAACACGACAGCCCCGATGCCGGCCGCCACGCCGAGCTCAACCATCGCGGACGGGAGCGCCTTACGAATCGCGCGGCCGAGATCAAAGAGTCCGAGCGGGCCTTGGGGCCCCTCGTCGGTGGCGGGTTCCAAGAGCCCACCAAGCGCGACGCCGTAGTGTGCAGGGGCGTGACGCGTGAGCCGGATCGATGTCAGTAGAAAGATCGCTGCGACGACCAGGTGGACGTATTGCCCAACGACCGCGAGCGGCTCGAGACGGGTGACCCCGAAGACGGCCACACACACCAGCGCGTACACCCACAGAATTTGTCGTAGCGATGCGCGCGCATGAGCCATCGCGCCACAACTACAGCGGCAGGCAGCGCTTGCCAAGAACCAGGCGAAGCCTACACTTCGCTCACTTCGCAGGGACGGCGAGCACGGGTGAGACGCAGCAGTGATTTCCGACGACAAGATTGCTGAGATCCGCGACCGGGCTCCCATCGCCGAGATCATCGGCAACTACGTTGCCCTCAAGAAGTCCGGCCGCAGCCTCAGGGGCCTTTGCCCGTTCCACAACGAGAAGACTCCATCGTTCTACGTGCATCCGAGTCGCGGCTTCTACCACTGCTTCGGGTGCAAAGCGTCAGGCGACGTGTTTTCGTTCTTGATGCACGTCGAGGGCAAAACCTTCCCGGAAATCGCGCGTGACCTTGCCGAGCAAACCGGTGTGCAGTTGCCGGTGCATGACCCACTGCGCGAGGCGGAGTTCCAGCGTAACAAGAAGCAGTCGGACCGCCTGGCGTCCTTGGTGGAGAAGGCGACCGACTTCTACTGCGCACAACTCCACGAACATCCGGATGGCGGCATTGCGCGGAGAGAGTTCGCCGACCGTGGCATCTCCGAAGAGTCGGCGAGCAAGTTTCGCCTCGGTTACGCCCCTCATGGCTGGGACTCGCTTGTCCGTTTTCTCGAGCGTACCGGCGCGTCGCCGGAGGACGCCGAAGCGGTGGGCCTCATCGTCCCGCGCCGCTCGGGCCGTGGCCACTACGATCGATTTCGGCATCGGCTGATGTTCCCGATTGCAGACGTGCACGGCAAAGTCGTTGCGTTCAGCGGCCGCGCGCTGTCGCCTGCTCCATCCATGGAAGAGCAGAAGGAACCGCCGGCGAAGTATCTGAACAGCCCCGAGAATCCGCTCTACCACAAAGGGGACGTCCTCTACGGGTTGCACGAGGGTCGCGTCGAGATTCGACGCGAAGACGCCACCGTTCTTTGCGAAGGCAACTTTGATCTCGTTGCGCTTCACCAAGCCGGTTTTCAAAACGCAGTCGCCCCGATGGGCACCGCGTTCACCGAGGCGCATGCCAGGTTGATCAAACGCTTTGCGCAAAAGGTCGTGCTGCTCTTCGACGGCGACAAGGCCGGTCGCAAAGCAGTTCGCGAAGCGTACACGGTGGTGAGTAAGGTAGGGCTCGAGGCACACGTCGTGGCACTGCCGCAGGGCGCCGATCCGGATAGCTTCCTGAGAGAGCAGGGAGCGGAGTCTTTGCGGGTCCGAATCGTGAGCGCGCCCACCATTATCGAATATTTAATTGATGATTCCGCGGCGACCGTGGAGCCAAACCCGCACGCAAAGGCCGATGCGATCGCAAAACTTGGTCCGATTCTTGCCAAAGTCGAAAGCCCGATCGAACGCGGCCTCTACGTGGAACGCGCTGCACGCAAATTCGGGATCACAGACGTGGGTTTAGTGCGTCGCGAGCTTCGACGCGGGATAGGTCGAAGCGCCGATCGCCCTGCACCTCGCCGTGACGCAGCGCGGCAGCCAATTGCAACCCCAGTGTCGGAGTTACAGTCGAAGTTGATTTCGCTTCTCATCGATCAGCCAACGTTAATCCGCCACGAGGGCGCGCAGAAGTTGCCGAAGCTTTTGACGAGCCCTGATCTTCGCGCCATCTTTGATTCTATCTTGCGGATGGTGGATAGGCAGGAATCGCTCGACGTCACGGCTTTGCTCGATGAGTTGCAGGACAATCAATTGAGGCCGTGGTTGGAAGCAAAGTTGGCTGTGCAGGAACACAGTCTCGAAGAGGCACGTCAAATTCTTGAAGAGGGCCTTCCACTGCTTGAACGAAAGAACATCGAACATGAGCTGCCCCGTTTGCAACAACGCATTGTCGAAGCGCGCCGAGTTGGCGACGACGCGTTGGCAGCAGGGCTCACTCGAGAGTTTGTGGAGCTGACGCGCAGCGCACATAGGCTCAAGTCGAACGCAAAGCAGAGGTGAAGATGGCGAGCAAGAGCTCAGTGCGTAACGAGGAATCGACCGAATCCAAGTTCAAGGCCGAACCCGTCTCGCGCGTGGTGCCGAAGATCAAAGGTCGTGAACGCAAAGAGGTGCAGGTGCTCCTCGAGCGGGGTCGGATGCAAGGTCATCTGACATACGACGAGCTGAACGAAGCGCTGCCGCCGGACATGGTGACGTCCGACCAAATCGACGATCTCATGGTGTGGCTCAAGAGCGAAAACATCGACGTGGTCGATGGTGCGCCCGAAGGCCAAAGCCGAACGAGTGAAGTTCCTGTTGCAGCGACACGAAGCTCGGTTCGCCGGGCCGCTACGATTCCTCCTCCCGCTGACGATAGCTACTCACAGAAGTCGAACGACCCCGTTCGCATGTACTTGCGAAAGATGGGCTCGGTTTCGCTCCTCACGCGCGAGGGCGAGGTCGAAATTGCCAAGCGCATCGAAGAGGGTGAAGGCCAGATTTTCGACGTGATTCTGAAATCACGCGTCGGGGTTTCCGAGATCCTGGAGGTCGGCGAGAGCCTTCGGAAGGGCAAGCTCCGCGTCAAAGACGTCATCCGTGACCTCGACAAGGAAGAAGAGATCGACTTCGAGGGGGCCAAGGTTCGCGCCCTCAAGCTCTTCGACAAGGTCAAGCGCACCGAGGCGTCGATGGCAAAGGTGCAGATCGAGCTCGAAGGCAAGCGACGGGTCTCCGACCGGAGCAAGAAGCAACACGCCGAGCAGCTCGACAAGCATCTCGACGAGCGGGTCACCCTCTTGCGGGGGCTCAACCTCACCAAGAAGCAGATCGACCGTGTGGTCGCGGCCATCAAGGACTACACCCGTCGCGTCGAGCGCGCGGAGCGCGAAATGCTCGAAGCCGAGGCACGCGTTGGCGGCCTCAAGTACAAAGACATGAAGCGCATCCTCAGCGAGATGCAAGAGAGCAAGGCAGTCGAGAAGAGGGTGCAGCGGAAGTACGGCTCCGAAGAGCAGATCCTTCTTTCGGAGGAGCACATCCGCGACGCACAGAAACTGATCGTCGATGTCGAAGAAGACATGGGGCAGCCGGTCGAGCAGCTGCGTGATACCTACCGCTCCCTCGCGCGAGGCGAGCGGCAGTCCGAGCGCGCCAAGGCCGAGCTCGTCGAAGCCAACCTCCGCCTCGTCGTCTCGATCGCCAAGAAATACACGAACCGCGGCTTGCAGTTCCTCGACCTGATTCAGGAAGGCAACATCGGCCTGATGAAGGCCGTCGACAAGTTCGAGTACCGGCGCGGCTACAAGTTTTCGACCTACGCCACGTGGTGGATCCGTCAGGCCATCACCCGGGCGATCGCGGATCAGGCCCGCACCATCCGAATTCCGGTCCACATGATCGAAACGATCAACAAGTTGATCCGCACCTCACGCTACCTGGTGCAGGAGCTCGGCCGCGAGCCCGATCCCGAAGAGATCGCGGAGCGCATGGAGATGCCGCTCGAGAAGGTCCGCAAGGTCCTGAAGATCGCGAAAGAGCCGATCAGTCTCGAAACCCCAATCGGTGAGGAAGAAGACAGCCATCTCGGCGATTTCATCGAGGACAAGAACGCGGTCTCCCCAGTCGAGGCAGTCATCGACGGCAACCTCGAAGACCAAACCCGTCGAGTCCTCAAGACGCTCACCCCCCGAGAGGAAAAGGTCCTCCGCATGCGCTTCGGCATAGGCGAAAAGAGCGACCACACTCTCGAAGAGGTCGGCCAAGACTTCGAAGTGACGCGCGAGCGAATCCGGCAAATCGAGGCCAAGGCGTTGCGAAAGCTCAGGCACCCAAGCCGCTCTTAGTTACACCGCCCGCCCACCCCCACCCGTAGTCCTCCCTGCCGCGCCCATTGCTTCGCTTGGGCTTGGCGGCGCTTTGCGCCGGGCTTCGCCATGCGGGCTCGCGCCGCCGCCTGCTCGCCGTGCCCCTCCACAAGACACTGGCTAGACTCACCGTGTCCTATTGGGCACCCCTGTACGTCGACTTCTACACAGGAGAACGGCTCGCGATGTGCGGCACAGCGATTGGGCCGGCGCCTAGTCGTATGTCTACTTGAGTAGCCGTGGCGACGGGGCGCCCGATCGCGAGCACGTGCGTCGCGGGCCGTTCTCCGGTGAGTTAGTTATCCATGAAGGAACGCAACTGCTTGGAGCGGCTTGGGTGCCTGAGCTTTCGCAACGCCTTGGCCTCGATTTGCCGGATTCGCTCGCGCGTCACTTCGAAGTCTTGGCCGACCTCTTCGAGAGTGTGGTCGCTCTTTTCG